>NZ_KQ758714.1:0-11227 GCF_001457055.1 Priestia veravalensis
CAAATGAGACAAGTGAAATATCTCAATAATATCGTAGAACAGGATCATCGTTTTATAAAAAAGCGAGTTAGTTCGATGTTAGGATTGAAATCATTTCGTACAGCTACTTACATACTGAGTGGCATAGAAGCCATGCATATGATGAAAAAGAAGCAGGTTCATCAGGGGGTGAAGTCTGCCCAAAATCAAAAAGAATTCATCCATAAGTTGTTTGGATTAGCTTCATAAGTTAGCAATTTAAAGGAAACTCACACTCTATGTTTCTAACGAGTGATTTTTGCACCAGAACCGCAATTCTTTTTTCTGAATCCAGTTATAAATGGTATGAACATCAACTTGCAGACACTCTGCTAGTTCATATACTGTCATACTTCCGATATGAGCTCTTACTCCAGGTATACCTAAACGATATAATCTAGACTCTAACGCTTGTATACTTCGCTGTAAACGTCTAGATAGTTGATCAAGGGTCTTGATTCCATACCATCTTACCAAGTACTCATCCTCTTTTTTTGTCCATCTACGTAATGACGTTTTTCGTACTAATTTTAACAGTCTGATCCGATTCGCAACAGAAGAAGGGCTCTTGCCTAACTGTTTTCCAATCTCTCGATTGTTCATCCTGTTAATATTTACTTTTAAGAACGTATCTTGGTCAGGAGTCCATCTTTTACGTATGCCATTTTGTTTGTTGCGAAGTTGGAGTCGTGAGACCCGTTTATTAACCGATTCTTTACTACGGTTTAAACATTCACCAATTTTTTGGAGTGTCATCTGCCCATATTGTTCTTTTAGAAATAAATCTTCTTCCTTCGTCCACAGTTTTTGATTTTTAGTCACTATATCTCCCTCCAATTCGCGACTTAGATGTATAGAAAGCTACGTATAGAGAATAGTAGTGAAGATGTTCATCTTATCTCAGCAGAAATTAAATCCTGTTTCATTTACCTTTTATATACTGGTCATAGGCTACCACTTTGTTTATTCTGTTTTTGTCTAATTTGTCAATGAAACTGTAAACAATCGTTCTTTTTTTCTTTGAGTTCTTACTTTTGATACTCGTATACAACAGGAACTTTGTCCATTTTCATCGTTTTCGCCACGACATAACGACGATAGCCATCTTTTAAGACGTTCGATCCTTTTTCAATCGTCAATGGCTCATCTAGGCGCCCCGTACGCTTCACAAAATCAATGACCTTTTGTGTTTTTTCAGGGTTTGGGCGTGTCTTTAAGAACTCTTCAGGTACAATAATGTCATCGAAGCTTAAAAGATCTTGTGTCCCTTTTGGCTGATTAGTCATTTGTTTCTTTTTTGGATCCACCTTTTTCTCTTGAACAGGCGTCTCCTTCACTTCTGGTTGTACTGATTGAGGTTCTTTCTTCTGTTCATTTGCTACAGGCTGAGAAATAGGTGCTTGTGCTTCTTCCTGTGCAGTAGATTCTGTGTTCTTTTGGGCTTCAGAAGACGCAGAAGCTTCTTGTTTAGGTTCTTTTTTCGCATCTGAATCATTCTTCTCTTTATCATTTTTATTCGGAAGAACGGTAATCTGGAAACAGATTACTCCTACCTCACCAGGACATTCATCAATGGGAATGTCTAACGTTGGTTCTCCTTGAATGAGAATTTTTTCATGCATAATACTTTTCTTCGTGAGTCCCGTTTTATTAAAGGCTTTCTTCGCAACAAACACGGTATACGAAATAAAGGTACTCTTCTTTAACCCTTTCGGCGCAGATGGTGACCCTTTTTCACGCATATCAAAGGCAACATAGCGATCGTACTCTCGTAGTGGCCCTGTGGCTGATCCGGTTAAGGTAATTTTATGTGGCATAATAGTTTCCTCCTGCGTAGATTAGTAGTTATTGTTTATTTAGAACACAGTTCTAAATAAACATATTCTATTAAAACATCAGCTTTTAAGAGATTTCTACTTTTTTAAATTAAGAAGCTGTGTCTTTTAACTGATTGTGTTGACGCAAGTATTCTTGTTCCTCTGACGTTAAAGCTTGTCCTAGGTCTTGTTTTACCTGAGCGATCTCCAACAAGCTATACGTGGAGCTGTGCTCCTGCAGCAAATTCTCTTCTTCTGGTGTTAGCTCTTGTCCTAAATCTTGCTTTAACTGAATTATTTCAAGCTGTTGATCCAAAGAAATTTCTGTTTCTTTTGGAGCTTCTTTTTGCTGCTGTTCAGCCTTTAACCAACTTGGAACGAGTTCTTTACGGATAATATGTTTGGGTTTAGCTAAAGTTGTTGTTTGACTTTCGTTATGTATAACTTCTTGTTGATTTGCGTATACTGATGAATAATCCTGACTTTTAGGCTTTGTTAAATCATAGAATTGATTTTTCGCAATTTGATAGATTAATCGACACATATCCCGTAGGGATAACGGATTGCCTTGTTGATTGGCTTCATGCACATATTTATCTAATCCCACAATGGATGTATACGCAATTTCATGTACTTGCTCTTTCTCAATCGTAATCTCTGTATCTTTTTTTACGGCTTTTGCAGCATTTTGAATGCGAGCATAAAAGTCTTTTAATTGATGACCATACTTACCCGCGTAGACTTGATTGACTTTCTTAGGAACACCTTTGATATAAGTAAATGACTGTGAAGCAGACATTAAATGATTATTTATATGATTTACAGGTAAATCAAGGTTAATAAAGGCACCAGATGATTTATCGACCTTTAAGCTTGTTGTATCAACGTTTTCAACACTTTCAGGATGCATCACAGGAAGCGTCACAGGAGTTGTCATTTCTTCTTGTTGGACCGTTTGTATACCTGTTGTATCATGGGCAAAAAAGATTTCTTCGCAAATGTGATTAAAGTTCTTATGGCTTTTAAGAATAAACACATAGCTATCAGGATGAGTACCTGTTGCATCTTCTTTAATGTAACGTGCTACAAGTATAAAAGGTGTAGCTTTTAACGACCGTACAAAACGAGAAACCGTACTTTTAGAAACTTTAAATTTATTCATGAGCGTTTCAGAACGAATGGCTTGGATGCCTGTAGCCACTAGGTTATAGATGACATGATCGAGCATTTCCATTCTTTTTTTAGGAAATTCTTTATGTATGGCTGATTGATTCTGTTTATAGTGAGTACGAATTATTTCTAAAAACTCTTCTTTCTTTTTCCGAAGTGTAGATTTGTTCTTCCATAACCACTTAAACCGTCCGTTGAAGGTGTCTACATCTCTTAAATAGCAGGTTAATATTTTTGTCATTTGTTCATCTTCTCCTTTAAGGAACAAAAAAAGACACTGTTTCCCTGGAAAAAGGAAAACAATGTCTTTTTTTTGATGAACTAAGCCCTTGAAATAGATAGCTATTTCATATAAAATAAAAGCATAAGTTTTATTTTATAGAAAACTAAATCTATTAACAAGAGACTTCGACAAGTGTTTTCCCTACCGTCATTAGGGGGAACGGTTTAAGTGTGTTGGTCGCACTACTTAAACAGTTGAAGTCTTTTTTCTATTCCGGTCATTTTTGTTAGTTTTATTATAGCGTTAATTAATCTTATAATTCAATAAAAATTAGTAATATATCTCAAAAGAATTCTTTTGAACTGTTTTTCTTGTAATAAATTTATTTTATTATACAATTCATTTTAAAAATTAAGGAGGGTCAAAAAAATAACCCTCCTCAATTTATTAAAAGTGTGTTATAATCCGTGCTTTTATAACTAAATTACAACATATAAATAACAGAAAGCTTCTACTAGGGATAGTAGAAGCTTTCTGTTATTTACCTATTAATTTTTCCCACCACGTTTTTTTCTTTTCTAACTCTGCACTAGCAGAAGCTTCTTCAATCATTTTTTTACTTTCAGACAATCCCTTCCTGAGTTCTCCTATCAACTCAGCGTCTTTTCTGTTTATCATTTGCTTCAGGTCTTGATTTGTTTGGCTAACTTTTTGTAACTCTTCTACTAATTTTTGGTTAAATTGCATCTGCTGTGTCATCTGTTGTTCTTGTTGTTGTAACATCTTTTTTATTTCACTTAGTTCATCATTTATAGAGATGGAACCTTTTTCTTCTTGATTTTTGACTGTAATAGTTATAGGAAGCCCATCACTTGCTAAATTATCGTTCACATCTTCTTTTAATAACCCCTCGCTATAGAGTTCACGGATTTTCTTTAATAGATCTAGCGATTCAATACTTATTTTATAACGTCTACCTTCTTTTTTGAAATTTAAAAACTGTTCATGATTAATTAGATACCTTTTTAATGTTTCAGGAGGAATGTTGGTATATTCAGATGCTTCTGGTACACCAATGAAGTTTACGCTTTCAGAATTATTCATGCAATCCACCACCATTTATTAGTATTTTATGTACGTTCACTCAGTTCACGGTCGTTCGTTTGTGGGTTTTGTGAAAGTTCACTCGATTCACAGCCATCTATTCATTTAATTTTATATGATTTCGATAAAAAATCAACAATTCCTGTTTGGAGTTTGTGTATATATCTTATTTTATGAGCTTTTATGACTTAAGTTAAACTTAAGTCATACTTAAATGAATGGGATGTATTTTGTGATGAATGCATGGTGAACTTGTGGTGTAATTAGTTGAACTTGTTCTTTGGTTATTTAAAAAGCAGTTGTTAAGCTTGATTTAAGTTTAACTAAAGATGAACTTGTTGTTTTAGATGAAACCAATTTCTGTTCTGAAGCAACAGGTGGGGTTCTGCAATGAACTAATAACAGTTCATTATCTATTTTTAGAATGGGATTAAGGTGATTTCTATTAAAAATGTACAGAATGTCTACGGAGTTAGTGGAACATTTAAATATGATTAAAGTGACAAAAAATCTTTTTTTATAAAAGTTAGGACTATAGGCTATCATATGATTAAAAAAATGGTAAAAAAATAGTTTTATTTATCTTAATGTCAACAAAAAGAGATTAATTGATTCTCGTACATTAAAAATAAAGGGATTGTTGATTCATGTAAATATAGTAGATAGTTTGATATCATGAGAAATAATGTAAAAAATAACATAAACATAAAGAATCGGCTGGGGGGGAGATATTAACTTGTTACTTTCAAAATTGATAGATTATTATGCTCTGTATGATTTGCATAAAGACCGAAGTAAAGAGAATCAATATCATATTGATTTTGATCATGCACCAACGAATATAGATAGAGATGTTTTTTTTGAAGTACCATCATCACTTGCAGATATTGATTTGAATATAACTTCTAAAGAAAATGGCTACAGCATAGGGGAATTTGGATTTGAAAGTTTGAGACCTTCTGGGGATCATCCCAATGATTACGTAAGAGGTGAGTCTTTCTTAAATGAAGTTGGAAATAAGCCTAATGTTATTTTTGTACATGGTTGGCGAATGAAAGGATTTGATAGGGTAAAGAAGATTTTTCATGATTCAATTATGAATAACTTAGGATGGAACATGTACTACTATACACTTCCTTACCATTTAGAACGTCAGCCAGAAGCATCACTTTACAGTGGAGAATTTATGGTTAGTGCCAATATTAATAGGACTGTTGAATCTACTAGGCAAGCAATTGTTGATTTAAGGGCTCTAATTCAATGGATGAAAAATAACAAACAAGGTCCCGTAATTATAATTGGTGTTAGTCTCGGTGGCTTTATCTCAAATTTAGTTGCTACACTTGAGTCAGAAATTGATGCATTAGTTTCTATATTTTATTCTAATCGTCTTAGTTATTCTCTCTTTTTCTTTCATTCTTGCTTCTAATTGTTGTTTCTTTGCTTTCATCTGTTTCATTTTTTCTTCTAACTCTTCAATTCTTTCTTGTTCTGTTTTTTTAGTCATCTATTACTCAACTCACTTTCTGTCTAATGTTTGTTTCTATCTTAACAAAAATTGAGATAAATTGGTATCCTTAGCATAGATTCTCTCACCAGTATATGGTATAATTCCCTTAGAACGAAGAGATAAGGGCGCACTTATACATCGTACCGATGTGTGCGGTTCCTTCGGAACGAAAAGACAAAACCAAAGACCCATTCGCCTAGGTGGCGAATTTCATAAAACCTGTTTGCCTATCGGCAAAGATGAAACCCCCATCTGACACCTTTGGTGTTCATGATGCTGATTTCATCTAAAGCGTTGATTAGTGCACCTCGTGCTCTCATCAACTTATTACAAAACACAAATCCATTCTCAAGAAAGGAGGAAAGAATCATGGCAATTTACCATCTATCGATGCAAATTATCAGCCGTTCAAAAGGCCAATCGGCTATTGCTGCAGCTGCTTATCGCAGTGGCGAAAAACTACATGATGAACGCACAGATGAACAAAAGTTTTATGCTCGTAATGTACAACCGGAAACCATGATTCTAACTCCTTCCAATGCGCCAGAATGGATGAAAGATCGGAACCGTTTATGGAATGAAGTTGAAAAAGTAGAGAAGCGCAAAGACTCGCAATTAGCACGCGAATTAAACATTGCGTTACCAATTGAACTGAATCATGACCAACAAAAAGAACTCATTCGATCTTTTGCTCAAAACGAGTTTGTTCAAAAAGGAATGGTTGCTGATATTGCCATCCATCGTGACGATGCTAATAATCCTCATGCTCATATCATGTTAACGATGAGAAACATTGATGAAAATGGTTTCGGCAAAAAGAATCGTGACTGGAATGCTGATTTTGCCAATGCAAAAGAAAACAATCGGGGGTACGTAAAAAATAGCGAAGGCTGCTTATCCATTCGTGAACAGTGGGCAAACTATGCTAATCAAGCATTAGAACAAGCCAAAAGTAAAGAGCGTATTACGCACCTTTCTCATAAAAATCGGGGACTTGAAGTACTTCCAACCATTCACTTAGGCCATGTCGCTCATGACATGGAGAAGAAAGGAAAGAAAAGTGACCGTGGTCAAATCAACAGAGAACGCCAAGAATACAATAAAGTCGTTATTGACCTGCAGACTTACCGTCTTCAAAAAGAAGCTCATGTACAAAAAATAAAAGAAAAAGAGAAGCAATTTAGCTTCTCTACGGATATTGAGAAAACACATATTCAAAAGGCTGCATCTCTTTTGAATCAAAAAATCGTTTCCTTAGACGATATCTCAAAACGCCAGGCAGAACGACGCAAAATGAGCGATCGTCATGACCCAATTGAACGTCATTTCCATGTGCAGCAACAACAGTTCCTAAATGTCAGCAATCACTATGACCGTATAAGGGATTTAAACTATGAAATCCAACAAAATGAAGAAAAAGTAGAAGAACTTAAAAAGTCTCTTAATCCGTTTAAACTCAAAGAAAATAATATGATGAAACGTCGTCATCTTGATAAGATTTCTGATTTAGAAAGTAATAAAAAAACCTATATAAATGGCATTGAAAGGTATAAAAAATCCCTTCGTTTCTCAAATGAAGAAGAGTTCTACCAACGCTATACAGAATTCTCTCAGCAAAAAGAGAATCGTCTGCATCAAATTAAGTATGAAAAGCAAAAAATCCAAGTAGAAACAAAAGCTCTATTACAAGCAGAGGAAGCCATTAAAACAGCTAAAATTCGTGAAATAAGCTCTCACTATCCAGACTTGAAAACAGCTGGAAAATACTTGACCTATGACAATGCTTTAAAGCTAGAGAAACATGTAGATATGGCCAAAAAGACTCCCGTAACGTTAGAAGTCATTGAAAAAGCGATTAAAAATCAACAAGACGATCTATACAAACTAAAGAAAGACCTAAAAATCTTTCAAACGGAAAAAGATCATCTAGATAAGATAAAGAGCCAGGTTACTAGCCTTGAAAAAACAGAAAAGGAACTTGATACATTAAGCAACAGCCCTCGTGAAGCAGCCAAACGCTTGGTTTCAAAGAAATCACGTCAGCACTATGAAGAATTGCAACATGAAGCTAATCACTACCAAGATAACCTTAAGGAAAAAGGATATAAAGGACTAGATGATTTAAACAAACGACAAGGCGAAATTAGAGAGCTTGAGCAAAATGTAATACCAGATATAGAGAAAAACATAAAAGTCAAAGAGCACGTCATAGAAACGATCTCAGGTATCTTTGATGCTATTCAACAAGCTACTCGTAGCCAAGAGCAAGCCCAACAAAGACATCAATTGAGAAGAATGAGAAGTACCAATATAAATAGAGCGAAAGATCAAGGACCAGATTTTAGCCGTTAAAGATAAAAAATTGCCTTAAGGCAATTAGAAACAACTTAAACCTGAATTATTCATACCTTCGGTATGAGTCATGATTTAGTCGAAAATTAATTACTTTTCTATTCTTTTGAAAAATAATTGATCATCCCAATGTTTAAAAGCAGTGTTTCTAAAATTAGTTTCTTAACATGGCTGTTTTTAGACAGACTACTCCCTTGAAATAAAAATTGCTTTTTAAATTAAACCAATAAGTTCGTTATTCTATCTTCAATTTATGAATTCGGCTAAGCACTTTCCAAAAGAATTCTTGATAAACGAAACTTGAAGATAATTTAAAGTAAAGGGATCGCCCTGACTTTACCAATTTACTAGCCACTTTAATGATCCTAGTACGTATGGTCTCTATTTGCATGTTCTTTTGTTCTTTTGGAAAGGAAAGGGTCCGCAGCCAATTTGTTAAGTTATAGGCTAGAAGACTTACCAACATCTTTACTTCATTCACTTGGAATGCGTGGCTATTCATTCTATCTAAATTGAACCCATTTTTGGCTTCTTTGATGTAGTTCTCCATCGTCCCCCTTTTTTGATAAGCAAGGACGATGTCCTTTGGAGAAAAGGCATCTACTAAATTGGTTACAAAGAACGAATGGATAAAAAACAGTTCATTCGCTGGGCGTACAGATTTAACAATTACTTTTCTTGGTTTGGCCCATGACTTCGCTTGATAAATAGTTTCTTCAAAGTAGCATTCAGTTTTTGTAACATCAGATGGCATTGATGAAGGATGGAGTTCTTCTGCAATCCTCTGTAGATTAGCATTAGATTTTAGGCGGATGACAAAGTAAACCGATTCTTTGTCGCACAAATCATATAATGCAGGAACAGCAAAGCCACTGTCTCCACGAACAAACAATGTAGTCGCTGGGAATTTATCATTATAATGTTCAATCAGTGGTTGTATGAATTCTACTACACCAGTAGAGGTATACACATTTCCAGGACGTAGTTTAGCTTTAAGAAAATCGCCTGTTACGCCATCAAAGGCAACTAATGGATGGAAACCAACCGTTCCATAATGGGAATTAAAAGCCGCCTCTTCTTGATTGCCATAGGTGTCTGAATGAGTAGAATCCAGGTCAAAGATGAGTGCTTTCGGGAGTCCTTGGGACTCTCTGAATTTATGTACTTTATCCAGTAGTTCTTGATTGGCATGTTCCAATTGTAGGATTGACTGTTGATCAAACCGTCTAAAAAAACGGGATAAACTTGGCTGGGAAGCTAACGCATCTGTTCCAAGAACTTGGGTAAACACCGGATCTTGTGTTAATTGATCTGCAGCGTCATCTTCAGAATACCCGGCAATTAGTTGATAAATCTTTTGCCGAAGTAAATTTTCATTTGAATGAATAAAGTAAGCCCTTGTGTCTTTCAAACTTAGATGGGTAGCTAAGGTCTTTGAAAAACCGAGTTTTTCATCGAATTCTCGAAAGATGAATTCACCTGTATCAGAGGAAAGAGAACCTCCATCATTTGATACTTTAATCTTACGATTGAAATTTAGAGTTAATTGCGGTAAAGTAGCCATTAAAAGAATCCTTTCTGATGGTTATTTCATGGGTGTTTTAACCTTATCAGAAATGGATTCTTTTTTCATTTATTTCGTGCATATTCAAATTCAAAAAAAGTGTATGAAATAAGTCATATCAGCCTATTTTAGAAAAACTATGAATAATTCAGGTTAAAGTTGCTTTTGTTATTAATAACATTTTATATCCAGAACAAAGACCGCCCGTTATATATTTTATAAGGCGGTCTTATCTCTATATATGTTATATATTTATTCATAATTTCTTGACATTACGTTATCTCACATACAAACAATGATTCACATTAGATAGTGAGAAATAATTAACCCTACTAAAAGAGGTAATGCACTCAAAAATATATTTATAGAAGCTTTAACTCTCCAATTTCTATCTTCCTTTGATTCAGTTGCTAAATTTGCTCTCATTCTATCTCCACTTACTCCAAATCCAGAGATAGCTATAGCTACTAATACTAATATTATTAAACCTATAAAGAAAATCTGCTCTATACTTAAACTGACTACGGTACTTACAAGTAAAATAGCCAAAGATAAGATAATTCCAATACCAATTGATTTAATCATTTTTTTCCTTCGGCATTCTTTTTCACTTCTAATAGTTGTGCAGTACTATATTTTTTGAAATTTAAACCATTATCCTTATTGCGGGTAGTGACAGCTTCCCTGGTACTACCCCGTTACGTGATGGCTCAAAGAGAATCATTAAACTAAAAGAAGGAGAATCATTTAAAGAGGAACTCCAAAGAGCAGGTATTCAAGAAACGCAGATTTTTCAGATGCAATTAGTGGAAAAACCAGAGTAATTTCAACATCAGCCTTTTATATGGATGGAATTGTGTTAGTCTCATAAAATCCAAAACAAAAAGGATCATCTTTTAAGAAATAATCAAAAACAAAGTGCTTGAAGGAATAACAATAGCTTAACCATGAAGATGAAAAATGGTTCACTTTGTATCTTTGTATTCAGAAGGAGACAATTTTAATTCAAAATAAAAGAAAGCATTGAGAATTCCCAATGCTTTCTTTGCAGTTATTCATTGTACTAATTGTATTTTTAATATAGATTGATGCAAACAATGTATACTATCTCTAAAGTTCAGTCCGGAATAGGCTGTTCTTATTTTAAGTATATTTAATCTTTAACTGATAATGAGTAAATTCAGTTCAAAATATTTCCATCTTATAAAATAAAAAAGACAAATACGCAAACCTGGTTTAGAATGAAAGCTCTGAGCCAATCATCCATCCAGAGGAGCGTTATTTGTCCAATGAATAGACTATCACATCAAGAAGAAATCTACAATGGCTTAATAAAATGGAAGCTGCCCTTTTATTTCTCAAAACCTGTCATCAACCACTTAACCCACTTTATAGATGGGATGTTGAGTGTGGGGTTTACAGGTAAACTAACGGAAATTCATTCGTTTCGTCATCAAAAGAAACATCGT
>NZ_KQ758715.1:0-10958 GCF_001457055.1 Priestia veravalensis
AATCCGCACACATTTGGATTCGAAAAATAGCAGGAAGAGCTGTCCCGTAAAGGTTTAACCGTCTCTGTCGCCCTCGCCAAAGGTTATAGTGAAAAAATGGATGATTACTACCTCTGTTCACGTGTCTTCATTTTTCTTCTCAAACGGAAAAATAATAAGACAGAAAATTCAGTCAATATTTATGCGACGTTAGTGAGTTAAACCGTATATAAAAAAGCTAGTATACTTTCCCTTCTTTAAACGGATAATAACGAAAGAAATGTTATGTTAAAATGAAAGGAGTAAGACAAGATGAAAAAAAGAAAATATTTATTTGGCCTTCTATCCACCATTTTATCTGTAGGATTCCTTTTCGGTTGTAATGATAAAAAGGATGAAGCCGAGCCCGATCCAACTGAAGAACCTTCTGAACAAAAGGCAGAAAATGATCGCAACAATGGACCACGAGATGTGGGATTCCAACCCGATGGAACCGAGAATAATAATGTAGATGATAATAATCAGACACGATTAGAGGTAGCTGATAAGGCTGCAGATCGCATTGCTAAATTAGACGAAGTAGACAGTGCAATTGTGATTGTTACAAACCGAAATGCCTATGTGGCAGTTGTTTTACGTGATGGAACAAAAGGAGAAGTAACAGATCGTTTAGAAAAGAAGATTGCCGATCAAGTAAGAGCGACAGATCCAGATATTCGAGACGTATTTGTATCATCTAATCCTGACTTTGTAGAGCGTATGAGGGATTATGGAAACAGAATTAATGAAGGCGCTCCAGTAAAAGGATTATTTGAAGAGTTTACTGAAACCATTCGAAGAGTATTTCCTAACGCTCGTTAAATTAGAGTGATTGAGTGTAACAAGTCCATTCGCTATGTGCTAAAAAAGAGAAACCCTTGTTTCAACGGGTTTCTTTTTTAGTTACTATGATAGTAGGGTTTATCAAAAAACTCATACTTTGTGGACAAAGTATAAGCCTTTGGTTGACCGATCAGCAAATTAACTATCTCATTTTTCCAAATAATCTATAGTATTATATCATTTACACTTTACCTATATGTCAAGTATGAATTAAAAATTTGAATATTCTTTTTAGTTAAAATATGGTATTATTTTATGTAACAAAAGGAGGTTCTATTGTGACAACTACCATTACCTATAAACGAAATTGTCCTATTAATGCGCAACAACTAATCAGCGTCTTTGCATCTTCTGGTATCAAGCGTCCTATCCAAGACGTGGCTCGAATCCAGAAAATGATTGACCATGCGAATTTACTGATTACGGCTTGGGATGGTGAAAAGCTAATTGGCATCGCTCGCTGCGTAACTGATTTTAGCTATTGCTGCTACGTATCAGATCTTGCCGTGTGTAAAGAATACCAGCAAAAAGGAATTGGAAAAACACTTCTCAATAAAATAAAAGAAGAAGCAACTGATCAATCAGCCATTATTTTATTATCTGCACCAAGCGCAGTTGAATACTATCCTCATATTGGTTTTGAACAAGTGGACGTCGCTTTTCGTATTCCTCGTTCCAATTAAAAAAGTCTCAAAGCACTTGTATAAACTCAGGTGCTTTGAGACTTTTTATCGGGAAGAAATACCGTGAACGTACTTCCTTTATTTATGCGACTTTCAACAGAAATCGAGCCTTCATGTAAGTTAACAATTTTTTTAGAAATCGCAAGCCCCAGCCCATTACTTTTTAGCGACCTTGATTTATCTACTGTGTAAAAGCTTTCGAAAATGTACTTTTGATCTTCTTCATCTATACCAATTCCCGTATCTTTCACTGAAACGGTTACACCTTCTTTCATAGAAGCCATTGAAACTTCAATCGTGCCGCTTTGATGCGTATATTTAATACTGTTTGAAAGCAAGTTAAGCCATACTTGCTCCAGTAGCTCTTCATCTCCTTCAATCCTAACTCTTTCTAAATCGAGCTCAATCTCAAGTTCCTTCTCTGTCCACTGTGGCTCTAACGCCAGAATGACATGACGGATTTGTTCATCCAAATCGTACGTTTTGTGATGAAACGGATGATGCTCAGCATCTAATGAAGCTAGCTTTAAAAGATTCGAGCTTAATTGTGAAAGCCTTGTACTTTCTTTTTCAATAATCGTTAAATATTGCTGCTTTTTATCTTCACTCACAATATTATCTTTTAAGGCTTTTGAAAAACCTTTAATAGAAGTTAACGGTGATTGAATTTCATGGGAGACGCTCGCAATAAACTCTTGTCTCATCGTTTCAATTTTGTTGAGTTCTTTTGCCATTTGGTTGAAATTTTTGGTTAATAAACCAATCTCATCGCTAGATGCATGCTCAACTTGAACCGAGTAATCCCCCTTACCTACTTTTTTCATTGCTCCACTTAATCGCTGAATTGGTTTGATAAGAATCGTAGAAACGTATGCAAATAAAATAATTCCAATAAACAACACGCTTATGAGCTGAATAAGCTGTACGTCTTGAATAACAGAAATTTGCCTTTGAGGATGCGACTGAACAAATAAAGCATATTTCTGATTATTTTCAATAAAGGGTATTCCCACAATGTTTGGTTTTGGCTTATTGGATGGTTCACTTTCAACCGTTGAAAACCGATCTCCCCGCAAAACATTATCTACAACGCTTTTGTCAATGGGCAAGGTCGGTCCTCGATCGCCTAATACTCTCCTATTATACTCGGAATCAACAATAATAAATGAAAAGTGAATAAATGATGTATTCGATAAAAAACGAGCGGCTTCATCGGAACCATTTGCACCGTATAATTGAATGAACTCCTCACCCATCCGAAACATATCCGGCTCTAGCTTATCACCTAGCCTGTCTTTACTTAAAAGTGTTGTAATAGTAATTGTAATAATAACGCTTAACACAATCGTTATTATAAACGAAAGCACCAGTTTCAAATAAATTGACTTCACATTAACACCCTTCTAGTTTATACCCTAGCCCTCGAACAGTTTTAATTTCAATATTTGCCTTAAGACCACTTTGATTTAAGCGCTCACGAATCCTTTTGATGTGGACATCAATAGTTCGTTCATCTCCTTCGTAATCGAAACCCCAAATACCTTGGATAAGCTGGTCTCTTGTGAAGATTTTCCCAGGTGAACTCGCCAATTTAAACAAAAGATCAAATTCTTTTAGAGGAAGGCTTTCAACATAGTCACCAACATGCACTTCAAGTTTCGTACGATCTAATCGTATATTTTCAATATGAACAATATTACTTGCTTCAATTCGATACCTTCTCAAAAGTGCCTTCACTCTAGCAACTAATTCTTCAGGGTTAAATGGCTTGACAACATAGTCATCCGTTCCAATATCAAAGCCTTTTAGCTTATCGTGAGCTTCACCTCTAGCCGTTACCATTAGTACGGGTATATCAAAATACTCTTTAATCTCTCTTGTTAATTCCCATCCATCTTTATAAGGCATCATAATATCTACCACGGCCAAGTCTACTCTAAATTCTTCTAACTTTTGCCACGCTTCTTCTCCATCTCCTGCTTCAATCACTTTAAATCCTTGTGTTTCTAGATAAACTGAAATCAGCTCTCGAATATGCTGATCATCGTCTGCTACTAAAATTTGAATCACGCTGTATTTCCCCCGTCCATTATCATCCTTTATCATGTGACTTTATTATATAAATTAAATATGAATTGAATATGAACAATGCTCTTACTTTGTTTTCAATCGCTCTTGTTGAACAATTTGCTGAAAGTAAGATAAAAATATATTCCGTAAATCTTCTCTTTTTAAAGCCATTTCAACCATTGCCTGTAAGTAACCAACCTTATCACCAATGTCGAAACGACTTCCTTTTAGCCGCACACTAAAAATCTGTTCATACTGAGATAAATCTTTTATCGCATCTGTTAATTGTAATTCATTTCCTACTCCTTTTTCAATTTTTTTTAGCGACTGAAAAATAGAAGGCGTTAAGATATATCTTCCCATAATGGCTACATTCGATGGCGCTTGCTCAGGTTTTGGCTTTTCCACCACGTCTTCAACTGAATATACATCCCCAACCACAGACCCAGCTTTAATAATTCCATACTTTGATACATCTTCTTTCTTTACTTCTTTAACACCAATAACCGATTGATTCAGTTCTTCATACACCTTTATAAGCTGCTTCAAAGCCGGCGTTTCACCTACCATTACATCGTCACCAAGCAAGACTGCAAAAGGTTCATCTCCAATAAACTTCTCTGCACACAAGATTGCATGCCCGAGCCCTTGAGGCTCCTGCTGCCTGATATAGTGTACGCTTGCCATCTTCGAAATACGCTGTACATTTTCTAATAGTTCATACTTTCCTTTTTCTACTAGCAGATGTTCTAATTCAACTGACTTATCAAAATGATCTTCGATTGCTTTTTTATGCTTACCTGTAATAAAAATAATGCTTTCAATGCCCGCTTCTACTGCTTCCTCCACAATATACTGCACGGCAGGCTTATCAACGATTGGGAGCATTTCTTTTGGAAGAGCTTTTGTGACTGGTAGAAACCTAGTACCTAACCCTCCAACCGGAATGACTGCTTTTCTAACGTTCATAGTGTTCCCTTCCTTCCATTGTTTTTGTAAACACATAGCGATTTGTTAGCACAAAATTAATTCCTAAACTACCTATACTTGCAGCCCCTTTACTTACAAAAAGGTTGAAAGAGGCATATTCATGACATAACAGCAAAATAAGCGAACTACAAATGAATGTAACCAAATTGACAACTAAAAATTTAGTAACTTCCTTAACCGTTGAGGGCTCTTTTCGTTGAAACGTCCATTTTCTGTTTAGCGTATAGCTATTTGCAACTCCAGCTCCATAAGATATCCACTGAGCAATTAAATAATACATGCCAAATGACACGAGCACCATGTAGACGCTTAAATCAATTACCGTGTTTAAGACACCAACTGATGAAAACTTTGAAAATGCAAGTAAGCCTTTTTTATTCACGATGAGCAAACTTTCTTATCGGCTGTTGCTTGTATGTTTTTCTCACAATATAAAGCGGACGATTTTTGGCTTCGTCATAAATCCGACCAATATATTCACCAATCATTCCTAAAATCACCAAAGTAAAGCCACTAAACAACAGTTGAATAACAATAAGAGATGACCACCCTGCAATTGTGTTATCCGTAAATAGCTTTAAATATAAAACGATAATAAGATAGACAAAGCCGATAAAAGATAATGCTACGCCAGTATAAGTTGCTAGTTTTAAAGGCTTATATGAAAAGGAAGTAAGGCCATCAAGCGATAATTTCAGCATCTTTTTCAGCGGATATTTTGATTCCCCAGCTGCTCGTTCATCTCGTTCATACTCCAAGGCAATTTGCTTAAACCCAACCCAACTGACAAGACCTCTGACAAATCGATTCTTTTCTTGTAATAGCTTCATTTGATCGCATACTTTACGATCTAGCAAGCGAAAATCTCCCGTGTCTAGAGGGATTTCAATATCAGTCATTGAGCGCAGTAATCGGTAAAACATGGCAGCGGTATGCTTTTTAAAATACGATTCTCCTTTTCTCTTTGTACGCTTCGCATAGACTACGTCGTAACCTTGCTTCCATTTATCAATCATTTGGAGAATCAATTCAGGTGGGTCTTGTAAATCTGCATCAATGACTACCACCGCATCTCCCTTGGCATAATCCATGCCAGCAGTAATTGCAATTTGATGACCAAAGTTACGTGCAAAATCTAACAGCATAACTGACGAGTCTTGTTGACTATATTGAATTAAAATATCTGCTGTTTTATCGCGGCTACCGTCGTTCACGAAGAGAAGCTCATACGCTTCTCCTGTGGACTTCATCACTTCTGTTAAACGATGGTAAGTTGTATGAATAACCTCTTCTTCGTTATAAACAGGAATGACAATGGAATATTTAATTGCACTCATTTATTCTTCTCCTTTCACATCAACATAATAGAGTTGTGAAGCCCCTCCACCAGGTCCATCTTGTTGGCTATTCTCATTTTCTTTCCATTCTTCGGAAGGAATCTCTGTGCCGTTCTCCTGAATCCAGCTAATAATGTCAGAGTTTCCACCCATTCCTCGATTTCCAATTAAGAAGTAGTGAACATCTCCACTTGCAACAAGCTTTTCAAGTTCTGTAACTGTTAAAATGGAATCAGCCCCTGAAAAACCTCCCATCGTCATTACGGCTTCGCCCGTTTCAATGATATACGGTGCTGCCGCTGTGGAATCGAGCGTAGCAAATAGGTACTTTGTTCCGTTGCGATTCTTTTCAAGGAACGTAAGAAGAGATTGGTTAATCTGTCCATTCATTCCACGACCGTCATTTCTCTTCTCTCTATTGGTAGAACTCTTTTCATCATTAGGTGCTTCATTCGTATCTACTTGATTGTTATTGTTTATTGAGACGTCTTGTTCATCACCTGGAAATGCCATATCATCCATTTGAGGTAGCTGTTCATCTTGCGAAGACGTTGGACCCGCTTCTGGAAGCATGCTGTTTCCACCATAAAGAATTGGTGTCATTGCCCAGTAAAGTGGACCAATCACAAGCACAATAAGTGCTGCTGTCATCATATACGTATTGATTGCTGATCGCTGTTTCATACTCCCAAGTGCTAAAGCCAATGTAATTCCGATAATCCCCACAGCCAAGATAGATGCAAGACCGATTGTTTCACGATCCGGTAGCATAATGCTAACCTGCAACCCAGCTGTTAATGCAATACCTACCGGCAACAGCCATGACTTCCACCCTTCGAGGCCACGATATGCCTTCCATAAAACTGGGAGTCCTGCTCCTATTACTGCTGCTAACGGCGGTGCTAGCATGATGAGGTAATACTGATGGAAAAATCCTGCAATGCTAAAGAACACAGCTACTGGTACTAACCACGCTAACCAAAATACAGTATGAAGAACTTTCGTGCTTAGGGTTTCTTTTACTCTTGCCCCTCCCAACAAACTGATAATGCTCACAATCGCTAATGGTAAAAACCAGCTAATCTGATCTGCAAGTCCATCTTGAATTAATCGAAACATGCCAGGCGTTCCTGTATTAAATCTTCCAGCGTTTCCTCCACCAGGGTCATTGTTATCTCCGTCCATCTGTGGAGGGGATTGTCCGCCTGGTGCATTTCTAAAATTTGAGTCTTGTCCACTATCTAAGTTTGAGTTTTGCTGATTTTCATTGTCACTTGAATCAGTTGTATTTCCTCCACCTTGCATCCCTTCATTTTCTAATGCTAATTCATCTTGCTTATCACCGCTTGGAGGTATCAGATGCTCACCTTGTTCTTCATTTTGTCCACGGCTTCCTTGGGGGCTACCCCCACCAGACATCTCTCCTGTCAAACGCGAAATACCGTTGTAACCGAGCGCTAGCTCTAATACTGAGTTTGTTTCACTACTTCCAATATAAGGCCTTTTATCTTCTGGAATTAAGTCAACAATTGTTGCCCATGAAAGCGATACAACAATTAGTAGTACTGTCGCTCCAGATAATAAGCTGATTTTTTTCTTCCAGTCAATCTTTGCTGATAGCCAGTAAAATAAATAAAATGCTGGTAAAACCATATAAGCTTGCATCATTTTCATATTAAATCCAACACCAATGAGCACAAACGCTAGAAACAGCCAGCGATGTTTTTTTATGGTTATCGCTTTAAACAGCATCCACGTTGCTAATAATAAGGTAAAAACAAGTAAACTATCGATGTTGTTGGTTCGACTAACGGCTGGAACAATTGGCGTTATAGCCATGGTTAGCGCAGCTATTCGCCCCGCAGCTACACCAAATACTTTTTTTATCATGACGTACAGCAGAATAACTGACCCTACTCCTGCTAACGCTTGAGGCAAAATCACACTCCAACCGTGAAATCCAAAAATCTTAGCACTAATCGTTTGAATCCAAAACGCAACGGGCGGCTTATCCACCGTTACGAACCCCGCTGGGTCAAACGATGCAAAAAAGAAGTTATGCAAATTTTGCATCATGCTTTTGACAGCTGAGGTGTAATACTGGTTGACATATTCATCTTCCCATATATTCGTAAAGTTTAAGGCTACAGCTAGTGTTAAAATCCACACTAACCATTTATCAATTTTTTTCTTTTTTCTATTCATTCTTTCACTCCCTTATTGATTGTAAGGCTAGTGTAATAAACGAATATGAACTGATTATGAACATTCTTCTTAGATTAACTATTTAGGTACAAAAAAAAAGCAGGTGTAATCTACACCTGCTTACCACTATAACCCTGCGTTACGCTGCAATCGTTTGGCAATCTCTGCGAACTCATCTGGACCGATTCCAGGAGCAAACTCTTCAGTTACCTCTTCTAAGTCTGGAATTTTCGCACCTTTAGGCGTTCCTTCAATGACTTCTAGCTTCCCACCATCTTCTGGGTGCGTACCTTTCCAAATCTTCGCAATTCCCATATAATCAGCATCACTAAATGTATAGAGACGGCGATGAACACCTTGGTCTTCATATTTTCTAGCAGCATCGAACGATTTGTTACTCAAATTTGGAATTGGCACTAGTTTTGTAACATCCACACCGGTTGCGATTTCTAACGCTTTAGCATATGCCACAACGTGAACCCCACCACGAACTAATAAATATCCAATCATTTCACGAGCAACTGGGTTATCTGTCATTTGGTATACCCTCATTTTATGGGTTCTTGCCCCACACTCCAAAAAGAAATTGTGCAATAAATCCAGAATTAAATTTCCACTATTAAAGACATTTTCTCCTGTCCAAGCTTTTCCCATAGAGTCGAATGGATAAGCTGTTTGCGCAGTGGCAATAAAATGCTGGGTATTGCGCACATCCTTTGCATCCTGCATTGGCGTAATGTCTGGATCACCCGGAAACGTAGATCCTTCTAACATAAGATTAATTGTATTGGATACGAGTTCTACATGCCCAAACTCTTCTGCTGTAATGCTCGCAACTAAATCATAAAATGGGCGCAGCTTTTTCTTTGTACGAAAATTAAATGACTGATACATATAGTTGTTTAGCGTGGACATCTCTCCAAACTTGCCACCTAATAGCTCTTGTACAGCAGCAGCTGCGTTCGGATCTGGATTTTTCGACTCTGGTAAATCAATTAATAATTTATCAATCCGCTTAAACATAGCGCATTCCTCCACTCTCTCTGAAAAATTCCATTCATTAAGATGTATGAAGTGACAAGGTTGTCTCATTCGCCAAATGAACTTTTACACAAAAACTGTGCACCTCAACCGTTAAACCATCTAACAATTGAGGCGCATTTTTTCTGCTTATTATTCAGGCATAATCCACACAATTTGTTGAATACGTACAAAGAAGCTAGAATCTTTTGATTGAATGACAACGTGATCAATTTTAACATCCTTAACTTTTCCACGTATGTTTCCACGTACGGTTTCAATAACTACTTCTTTCCCCTTGACTGATTCAAGAGTCGCAAATACATAAGGATCGACTTGAGTTACCATATAAGGCGCTTCATAATTACGCTCGTCTTGTTCATAAGTCATCCGTTTATCGTCTCCTTTTTTCTATTGTCGTTTTAATGTATGCATCATTCTTTCAAATATGAACATTTATTAACGTACACACTTATGCTTTACATGGCTTGGTTCTAGTGAATATAATAAAACAAAAATGAAAAAAGGCAGGCTATTTATGAGCGAAGATTATGCATTTCGATTTCATATTAAAGACTCTTATCCAATAGACAAACCTGAGACAAAAGAAGCTGTTGTTTTCACAAAGATTAAAACAAAAGCGGGGGACATACTTTTTGAAGGAGATGTACGCGTGCACGTTACTTCCATTGGGATATTTCCTGTAGTAAAAGATATTGCAAGTGCCGTATCAAATAAATCGCTTCGTCAGCTGTTAACTGCAGAAGTAAAGCGCTATGTTCGTCCTCACCGAAATTTTTTATAACTTTATCCAAACATTTGACCAAGAGGCCCTTCGTCTGCGATTATATCTTGAATATCATAAATAGAAATAGGAAAGTAAGGAATCCCATATGCATACGGTGCTAAATCATAGAGCTGATAAAATAACATAAGCGACTTATCGGCAATATAAAAGTCTTGATTTGGGTTAATTCCCGTATATTCTCCGAGAACCATAATGTCTCGTTCTTTAATCTGATTCTCCACGAGCTCAGATAAGCGTTTAACATAATTGCTGTCAGGCTTAAATAAATCCTTTAGTTTATATACCTTTCCATTCTTTGTATTAAAGGTGATAGGTACGACAACGGTTAATCCATGTGCACCACCTGAAAAAGCATAGTTTATGAGCGTTAAGCTCAGCACATCACGCTGATTGTTTTTCAATTCATAGTATCCTGTTTCGGTCGTATCAGGGTTTTTTCCGTACCCTTGTTGAACAATTAATTCGTTTGTTCGCTTTAAGAGCTTAGCGTTCATTTTATACTGAACTGCTTGATTAGCCATTCCATGAATGACCGGGTAAACCACGTCTAATTTTGGTTTCACGATGCGCTGAGAATATACAAGAAGCGGCAGCGTAATCAATTTTCTCATCTCCCTTTACACTTGGTTACATCTTAATGTATTCTCCTCACCATCATTATACGACAACAAGAAAGAGTTTGGGACATAACAAAATGATTGCTTCTAAAAGACGAACACTAGCTGTTCCCATCTCTTTGATTTGTCTCAACACGTTCGTTCCATTGCGCTACGGCCACTCGCTTTCCGCGGGGAGGAACCTGAGCTTCCTCACTGCGCTGCGGGATCTCAGTTTTCCCTCTCTTTCCCGCAGGAGTCGAGTGTCCTACGCTCCATTCCACCCTGTTTCCAACATTGTTTTCACAATCAACCAAAAAAACTTGAACGATTAAAAGTTATGAACTCTCAATCGTTCAGGTATAGTAGAGGCTGAACTACTTATGTC
>NZ_KQ758716.1:0-10613 GCF_001457055.1 Priestia veravalensis
AAAAAGAGTTTGGGACATAACAAAATGATTGCTTCTAAGAGACGAACAATAGCTGTTCCAATCTTTTTGGTTTGTCTGAACACGTTCGTTCCATTGCGCTACGGCCACTCGCTTTCCGCGGGGAGGAACCTGAGCTTCCTCGCTGCGCTGCGGGATCTCAGTTTTCCCTCTCTTTCCCGCAGGAGTCGAGTGTCCTACGCTCCATTCCCCCCTGTTTCCAACATTGTTTTCACAATCAACAAAAAACCTGAACGATTAAAAGTGAGAAACTCTCAATCGTTCAGGTTTATCATTGGCTGAATTACTTATGTCCCAGCCTCTTCATTATTTTGAAATAATCGGTCCGCCCATTTGTGAAATTTCTGGAGCTACATTTGCAAAGCGCTCAAAGTTCTTTGTGAACTTTTGTGCTAATTGATGAGCTTTTTCTTCATATAAATTTGCATTCTTCCATGCTTTTACTGGTTGAAGTACTTCATCAGGGACACCAGGAACATGTGCAGGAATCTCAAGTCCAAAGATAGGATCTTGAACTGTATCTACGCTAATGAGTTCTCCTTCTAACGCTGCTTGAACCATTGCGCGTGTGTAAACTAGCTTCATTCGCTCTCCAACACCATACTCTCCACCAGTCCATCCCGTATTCACAAGATAAACATTTACGTTATGCTCATCAATTTTTTTACCTAGCATTTTAGCATAGGCTGTAGGTGGAAGAGGTAAGAATGGTTCACCAAAACAAGTAGAGAACGTCGCCTGTGGCGCAGTAATTCCGCGCTCTGTTCCCGCAAGTTTACTTGTATACCCACTTAAGAAATGATACATTGCTTGTTCTTTTGTTAGTTTGCTAATTGGAGGTAAAACTCCAAATGCGTCTGCTGTTAAGAAAACAATTGCCGTAGGATGTCCTGCAACGCTCGGTAAGATTGTGTTATCAATTGCTTGAATTGGATAAGCAGCACGAGTGTTTTCTGTTAAGCTATTATCATTATAGTCTGCAATTCTAGTATTCGAGTTAATCACAACATTTTCTAAAACTGTTCCAAATCGAATGGCATTAAAAATTTGAGGCTCTTTTTCTTTTGATAGTTGAATGCATTTTGCATAACAACCGCCTTCAATGTTAAATACGCCTGTACTAGACCAACCGTGCTCATCGTCACCAATTAGTCTTCTGGTAGCGTCAGCTGATAATGTTGTTTTTCCGGTGCCAGATAGTCCAAAGAATAGTGCAACATCACCTTCTTTGCCAACATTAGCTGAGCAGTGCATAGGAAGTATATTATTTTGAGGAAGTAGGAAATTCATTACTGAGAAAATAGATTTTTTCATTTCACCTGCATATTCCGTTCCACCAATTAAAACAACTCTTCGTTCAAATGAAATAATAATAAATGTCTCTGAATTTGTCCCATCAATGTCTGGAACAGCTTTAAAAGTAGGAGCAGATACAATTGAGAATGATTCAGCATCACTTTTTAGCTTCGTGTCTTCTGGACGAATAAATAGTTGGTGAGCAAACAAATTATGCCATGCGTATTCATTTACGACTTGGATTGGAAGCTGATATTTATCATCGGCGCCCGCATAGCCGTTAAACACAAATAGCTCATTTTGTTCTTTTAAATGTTCTAATACTTTTTTATAAAGCGCGTCAAATCGTTCAGATGAAAACGGTTGATTCACATCTCCCCATTCAACAGTATGAGATGTTAAGGAATCGCTTACAATGAATTTATCGTGTGGGGAACGACCCGTATATTTTCCTGTTTCAACTTGAATAGCACCTGTAGAAGTCAATACGCCTTCTTGTCGCTCTAAAATCTTTTCGACTAATTGAGAAACAGATAGTTGGTGATTCACTTTTTCAGATTCCAGGAGATTGGCTAATTCAATAGACATATTAACAGTACTCATGTGCACTACCTTCCTTTTTTTAAAATGATGTTTAAATGTACAATTAGTATAACACATTACTTTCAATAGTCTATACTATTCGAATGAAAATGTTAAAATGTTGCGAATTTTTTTGTTTTAGAGAGCATAAAACGTTTTTGTGAGATGATCTTACTAGTGAAAGGTTTCTGTAAATAATAGGGGAGGAAAATACAACCCTTAAGTGATTTTCATAGGAATGTTATTGACATAACAGAGCATTTTCCTGTATGATATGTCCTTGAACGGATACTCTCTTATCCCGAGCTGGTGGAGGGACAGGCCCTATGAAACCCAGCAACCATCACCCATTTCCATAGAGGTGATAAGGTGCTAACCTGATGCAAGGGAATAAACCTTGATCGATAAGAGTGAAAGGCTTATGCAGAACTTGATACCTTTCCTCGATACAAGGAAAGGTTTTTTATATTGAAAAAATGTAAATGAACCACAATAAGGGAATGAGTACCGTATCACAATGTATCATATTTAAAGGAGGAAAACCGATGTCAACACAACGTCGTCTGTTTACGTCAGAATCTGTTACAGAGGGGCATCCAGATAAAATTTGTGACCAAATTTCTGACTCAATTCTTGATGCTATTTTAGCTGAAGATCCAAATGCTCGTGTTGCTTGTGAAACAAGCGTAACAACTGGTTTAGTATTAGTAAGTGGTGAAATCACAACATCTACTTATGTAGATATTCAAAAAACAGTACGTGATACAATCAAAGAAATTGGTTATACGCGTGCAAAATATGGTTTTGATGCGGATACTTGTGGAGTAATCACAGCAATCGGTGAGCAATCTCCAGATATCGCTGCTGGTGTAGACCAAGCGTTAGAAGCTCGTGAAGGTTCAATGTCTGATGAAGAAATTGAAGCAATCGGAGCTGGTGACCAAGGTTTAATGTTTGGCTACGCTTGTAATGAAACAAAAGAATTAATGCCGTTACCAATTTCTTTAGCTCATAAGTTAGCGCGTCGCTTAACAGAAGTGCGTAAAGAAGAAATTTTACCTTACCTTCGTCCAGATGGTAAAACGCAAGTAACGGTTGAATATGATGAAAACAATCAACCAGTTCGTGTTGATACAATCGTTATCTCAACTCAGCATCATCCAGAAGTAACGTTAGAGCAAATTCAACGTAACTTAAAAGAATATGTAATCAATCCAGTTGTTCCACAAGAATTAATCGATGAGAACACGAAGTACTTCATTAACCCAACAGGACGTTTTGTAATTGGTGGTCCTCAAGGTGATGCAGGATTAACAGGTCGTAAAATTATCGTTGATACTTATGGTGGATATGCTCGTCACGGTGGTGGCGCATTCTCTGGTAAAGATGCAACAAAAGTTGACCGCTCAGCAGCATATGCAGCACGCTACGTTGCGAAAAATATTGTAGCTGCAGGATTAGCTGATCGTTGTGAAGTTCAGCTTGCATATGCCATTGGTGTAGCTCAGCCAGTTTCAATCTCTATTGATACATTTGGAACAGGTAAAGTAACTGAAGAAGTATTAGTTGAAGTAGTACGTAACAACTTTGATCTTCGTCCAGCTGGTATCATTAAAATGCTTGATTTAAGACGCCCAATTTATAAGCAAACAGCAGCATACGGTCACTTTGGTCGTACTGATGTTGAGCTTCCTTGGGAGTTCACTGATAAAGCAGAAGCTTTAAAAACTGAAGCTTTAGCTAAATAATGAAAAGTCGCTGTCTCAAAAGAGACAGCGACTTTTTTTTATTGAACAAATTCTAACCCATTGTTTGATTTAGTAGTGACTGCTTCATAGCGAAGCAGTAATTGGTCAAAAATAGAATCCCAAGATTGCGTAAGAGCATAGCGACGAGCAGCGTCTCCAAACCTTAGTCGAAGCTGGGAGGACTCTAACAAAGTACAAATGGATTCAATAAATTCTTCAAGTGAATTCGGGGTGCAGAGGTAGCCATTCTTCTCATTGCTAACAATATGTTTTACTCCCCCTGCATTAGCAGCAATAACAGGCGTACCGCAGGATAATGCTTCTAATACAACGTTACCAAAGGTCTCCGTTTCAGAAGGAAATATGAATAGGTCGGAAGCTGCATATAGTTTAGCTAAATGCTCATGTTCTAAGAAGTCGATGAATGTAATGGATTCACCCGCTTCTTGCTGCAGCGCTTCCTTGCTAGGCCCACCTCCAACAATAAGCCACTGTACTTGGTGACGTAAATGGTCAGGAAGTAAGCGAGATAGCTTTAATAAAAATGCTACGTTTTTTTCAGGAGATAAACGTCCAACATATGTTAAGATATAAGGCTTTTTTATATTGTATTTTATGCGGATATCAAATTTATCGTAGTAGGGATGAAATAAATGATGATCGACTCCTCTAGACCAGATAGATATAGATTTAAAGCCTTGATTTAAGAGCTGCTTTTTTGTTTCAAGAGAGGGAACAAAAATCTCTTCAAACGGTTCGTAAAACCATTTCATATATCTCCACAGAAGAGGAGATAAGTGTCCTAACTTGTAGCTTGGAAGATAGTGTTCAAAGTCAGTATGATGAGAACCAACTAAAGGAATACTAAGCTTTTTAGCCACATGAATGCCACTAAGTCCCATTGAAAAAGGAGTAGCAACGTGCATGATTGTAGGATTGAACTCCTTTATTTTTTTCTTCATCTTTATAACATTCGGTAAGGCAAACCGACATTGTGGATAAAGAAAGAATGGTATACTTAATGAATGATTAATGGATAATGGACTAAATGTGGGGGACGATGATTCAGGTGCAAAAACCTCATAGTCAATTCGTTGACGAGATAAATAATAAGTAAAGCGCTCTAATGTTTTTGCGACTCCGTTGATCTCAGGAGAAAACGTATCTGATATCAATGCAATCCTCATCCTACCACCTCCATTTTGATTTAGTAGAACAACTGTAGACCGATAATTCCAGAGAATATACCTAACAACATGCCTGCAAATACGTCAGTAGGGTAATGGAGCCCTAAATAAATCCGCGAAACTCCTACTAAAAAAGCAAGTGGAAATAAAAATAAAATTGAAACAGGTACCGCAATCATGATAGGTGCTAGAAACGAAAAAATGGCTGTTGTATGTCCAGATGGAAATGAATGATCTTGTAAAGGATTATCCAATACTTTTGTTTCTTTTAATTGAAGGTAAGGACGTTTTCTTGGATAAATTTTTTTGGTAATCGCCACAGGGATATGGCTGATTGCTAGAGATAAAGCGCATGCGTAAGCAAGCGGTAAAGATGCACGATCAATACATAGCATGAGGAGTAGCGCTAGGCCAATCATTGAAGTTGCACCACCGATATGTGTAATCGTACGAAAAAAAGTGTTGAGAGGCTTGAAGTCGAAATGTTTATTCACAATTTGAAATAAGTGGCACTCCCAATCATAAACTTGACGAATTAGTTTTGTTCGCATATAGCAACCTCCTTTAAGCCCATTATGTTCATAGCTAAAGTAATCGGTGACGATGAAACGTTAAAAAATTATATGTTTTTGTTTCTCAACGAATGTATAGTCGCTATGTTATATTGTAAGAAATATTTGTAGAGCTAGTGCTAATATTGTGTAAAGAATGTGTGGATTTATTTAGTGCATACTAAGTAAGGCCGCTACACAAAAAAACAAGCAGTGGCATTGACCACTGCTTGTTGCATTAGCTGTTAATCGGGTTAATTGATTTATAATATTGTCCTTTTTCAACATACTGCGTGCGAATTCGGTTCATATCTTTTACATCTTCATCTGTTAATTCACGGACAACTTTAGCAGGGCGACCTAGTGCAAGTGTATGAGGTGGGATTTTTTTACCGGGTGGGACCAAGCTACCGGCTCCGATAAATGCACCTTCTCCAATTTCTGCTCCATCTAAAATAATTGAGCCCATTCCAACCAGCGCATTTTTGCGAATAAGTGCGCTATGTAAAATAACTTGATGGCCGATTGTTACATCATCTTCAATGATAAGCGGCAAATTAGGGCTTTGATGAAGTGTAGATTGTTCTTGAATATTGACACGCTTTCCAATAATAGTCGGTGAAACATCTCCGCGAATAACAGTATTAAACCAAATGCTACTTTCATCGCCAATCGTGACATCACCTGTAATCGTTACGTAATCAGCGATATAGCATGTGGGTGAAATAGCTGGTGTTTTTCCTTTATAAGGATAAATCATGCGTTCATCTCCTTTATTAGTTGAAAAAAGAGTAATAATCTTCTAATGTAAGTGTACATAGTTTTTTTAAACAGGTAAATAGCAAATGAAAGGGAGTAACTCAAATGCGTAAGTGGGAAACAGAAAATCCAAAAGGTGTGGTAGTCATTGTTCACGGCGCAGCTGAGCATCAAGGACGGTACCGCTGGCTAGTTGAAATGTGGCGTTCAGTCGGCATGAATGTTGTGATGGGGGATCTTCCTGGACAAGGTCTAACAACAAGAAGAAGAGGACATATCTTATCATTTGACGAATATGTACATGAAATTGAAAACTGGGTAAAAGAAGCACAAACTTATGATTTGCCTATTTTTTTATTAGGTCATAGCATGGGTGGGCTTGCCGTTATTCGAACGCTCCAGTTGAAGAACTTACCAATATGGGGAGCGATTTTATCATCGCCATGTCTAGGACTTAAAGAACAAGTTCCGGCTTATTTAGACGTTTTATCTAAAGGGTTAAATAAAGTAATGCCAACGAAACTGTTTGACTTAGGCTTAACTGTAGAGAAAGCAACGAGAAATCCAGAAGTAAGAGACGAAGACCAAAATGATTCATTGTATGTGACAAAAGTTTCCGTTAGGTGGTATCGCGAGCTTGTAGAAGCGATCAATATGGCATTTCGTGATATTGAAAAGATGCCTGATGTTCCACTTCTTGTTATGCAAGCGGGAGAGGATAAAATTATTGAAAAATTAATTGTAAAGCAATGGTTTGACGAAGTAGATCTAAGCGAAAAAATCTATAAAGAGTGGCCTCAGCTTTACCATGAAATTTTTAATGAACCTGAACGAGACTATGTTTTCACATATGCAAATAGCTTTGTGAACCTTCATATTTGACGAAGCTTGAAACAACGGAGGTGGGGAACCTGTGAAGATACCGTCTCATCCCTTTTCTTTAATGGGGAAAATTTATCGAGGCATCATGCCAACTGTACATGAAGAGCTGAAACAGTGGCGTTTGAAAGCAGAAAAAATACCAAATATGGAACTGCGAAC
Source organism: Priestia veravalensis (assembly GCF_001457055.1). NCBI lineage: Bacteria > Bacillati > Bacillota > Bacilli > Caryophanales > Bacillaceae > Priestia > Priestia veravalensis. The sequence goes on from NZ_KQ758716.1 coordinate 7,183, forward strand.
GCAAGCTTTAGATAGCATTGATACCAAAACCTTTCACTGTGAAGGAGGAGGTATACTGGCCATTTTGGCAAAAGAACAAATGAAAACCTGTATTCGCTTTATCGTTGCGTATCAGACCATTAGTGACTATTTAGACAACTTGTGTGATCGCAGCAATTCGCTCGATCCAAAAGATTTTGCAGCGCTCCATGAATCTATGCCAGACGCGTTAACACCTGGTGCACCATTAAAAGACTATTACCGCTATAGAGATGATAAAGATGACGGTGGATATCTTAATGAGCTGGTTCTGACATGTCAACAGACGCTGGAAAAAGCACCTAAGTACGCTATTGTAGCGCCGTACTTGATTGAATTGGCTAATTATTATTGTGACTTACAGATACATAAACATGTAAAGATAGAAGAACGTGTACCTAGGCTTGAGAAGTGGTTTTCAGAGCATAAGGAGTCATTGCCATCGATGTCATGGTATGAATTTTCAGCATGTTCGGGTTCGACGCTCGGTATCTTTTGTTTAGCTGCGTATAGCTTTACAAAAGGCTTTACAGTGCAACATGCAGAGCAAGTACGCAATGGTTACTTTCCTTATATTCAAGGGTTGCATATCTTGTTAGATTATTTAATCGATCAAGAGGAAGACGTTGAAGGAGGAGATCTAAACTTCTGCTTCTATTATCCTCATCATCAAGATATGATGAATCGATTTCTACATTTTGTCACAAAGTCTGGCGAGCATGCTCAACATTTACCAGATGCTCATTTTCACCGTTTTATTTACCAAGGTTTACTTGGTGTTTATTTATCAGATCAAAAAGTTCGGAGCCAAAAGGAAGTAGCTCGAAGCGCTAAAAAACTTATAAAAGCAGGTGGGTCTTTGAGTTATTTCTTCTATGTCAACGGGCGATTATATCGAATGTTAAAAAGATAAGCTTTTGCCAAATGGCAAAAGCTTATCTTTTTTCAATGGCCACAATAAATGGCGGATTATTTTGTTGGTTTATAAACTGGTAGCGTAAAACATGAACGATTTGTTGGTCAAGATTCGATACATAATGAAGCACATCATCACGTTCTATCTGTCCTTGTTCATGTCCGTGATAAATAACAAGTACGATAATCCCCTCGGGTGCTAATAGTTCAATCAGCTGCTCAATCGCTTGAATGGTGGACGTTGAGAGAGTAACAATTTTTTTATTTCCACCCGGTAAGTATCCAAGATTGAAGATTGCACCTGTTAGGTTACCATGTAAATGAGTTGGAATATGTTTTTTTAAACGACTATGGCTATCTTTTATAAGAGTAACTTGTTGTTCAATCCCTTGTTTAGCCAATCGTTCAGACGTATTTTGAATTGCTTCATCTTGGATATCAAATCCGTATACATGTCCACTTGCGCCCACTAATTTTGCTAAGAATGACGTGTCGTGACCGTTTCCAACGGTCGCATCAATGACCGTATCACCTTCGTTAACAGCACTTGTTAACAGCGTGCGAGCAAAAGGAAGAATGCGTTCAATTTTCATAATGCTGAAACACCCTTTGCAAAGAATTTTCCTTGGTAGCTACCTCGACGTTTGAGCTCTTGGTCAATTGTGTTTAATACATTCCATTTATCCACGCTCCACATCGGTCCAATCATCAAGTCAATTGGGCCATCTCCTGTAATGCGATGAACAATCATCTCTGGTGGTAAAATTTCAAGCTGGTTGCACACAAGGCTGATGTAATCATCAAATGATAAAAATTTGAGTAGGCCTTTCTCATACTGCTTCACCATTGGAGTGCCTTTTAATAAATGAAGTAAGTGAATCTTAATGCCTTGTACATCCATTTCTGCTACTTCCCTTGCAGTTTCCATCATCATATCTTGAGTTTCAAGAGGAAGGCCATTAATAATATGAGCACAAACGCGAATCCCATGCTTTCGAAGCTTTGCAACACCCTCTAAGTAACATGCATGGTCGTGTGCACGATTAATTAACGCAGAAGTACTCTCATGAATCGTTTGTAGCCCTAGCTCTACCCATAAATACGTACGTTCGTTGAGTTCTGCTAAATACTCAACTACGTCATCTGGTAAGCAATCTGGGCGGGTAGCAATGGATAATCCGACAACGCCTGGTAATGCTAAAACTTCTTCATATTTTTGGCGTAATTCTTCGACTGGTGCATGTGTATTTGTGAATGCTTGGAAGTAAGCAATATATTTTCCGTCTTTCCACTTATGGTGCATCTTTTCTTTTATCTTGTTAAATTGTGTAGTCAAGCTTTCAGTGCGATTTCCAGCAAAATCTCCAGATCCCGCAGCGCTACAAAAGGTACATCCACCGTATGCAACGGTTCCGTCTCGATTAGGACAGTCAAATCCGCCGTCTAACGCCACTTTAAATACTTTATGACCAAAGTGTTGTCTTAAATGGTAGTTCCATGTGTGATAACGTTTATCCTCCGCTTTATATGGAAATGGGTTTTCTTGACTCAAGTCAATACCCTCCTTTATCTATGTACAGTACGTGTCTTAAATACAACATCAAATTGTATCAGAAAAAAAGAAAAGTTCCAAAGGCAATGTGAAATTCTATATTTTACAAATGATTTTTTCTAGAGATATGTCGTAAATTTGTCCAAAGATGAGCAAAATACATCTGAAACTAAAGAGTGTGGAGGGAGATAATCATGGCAACACGTCAATCAGTAGATAAGCTTCTTCAGCAATGTGAAGATGCGCTTCGATATGCGCAAAGTCAATTATCTGAAGGCATGAAACAAGAACATTATAATGATACAGAATATACAAAAGCACAGCTTGGCCTTGAAAATGCATATAAAGAACTTGAAGAGCTTGCTCATAGCGCAAATGATCAACAGCGTGAACAGCTTTATCGCATGCGCCTTCAAATTCAGCAAACGCAAAATCAAATGATCCTAACTGAACATTAAGGGGGGAAATAGCGATGGCTACTCGTTCAAATCAGAATAATCCAGAGCAAAAGACAAAAGATGGAATCAATAATAACGATATTGAAGTAGGTAAAGATTTCGATCCAGTAAAAGAGTTAAAGGCTCGTAACAGCAAGCGTGCACAGCCCGATAAATCAAAAACCAAATAAGGTAAAAGAGGCTGGGACATAAGTAATTCAGCCAATGATAAACCTGAACGATTGAGAGTTTCTCACTTTTAATCGTTCAGGTTTTTTGGTTGATTGTGAAAACAATGTTGGAAACAGGGGGGAATGGAGCGTAGGACACTCGACTCCTGCGGGAAAGAGAGGGAAAACGGAGATCCCGCAGCGCAGCGAGGAAGCTCAGGTTCCTCCCCGCGGAAAGCGAGTGGCCGTAGCGCAATGGAACGAACGTGTTCAGACAAACCAAAGAGATTGGAACAGCTATTGTTCGTCTCTTAGAAGCAATCATTTTGTTATGTCCCA
>NZ_KQ758717.1:0-10201 GCF_001457055.1 Priestia veravalensis
GTTCATTGGAATACCATTTTTGAGGAAATGAAAGCAAAGGCCAAAACAGCCCTTGAATGTGAAACGAAAGCCGCTATCTACGCTCGTCGTAAGGTCGAGGTCGAAAGTGTGTTCGGTCACATCAAGGGCAATCGGTCGTTCCGCAGATTTTCCTTGCGGGGACTCGATAAAGTCCATGTGGAATTTGGGATTGTGGCATTAGCCCACAATATACTAAAAGTAGCTGGCATTCGCCAGTTACTTTTAGATAATAATCGAAAATATATAAAAACAGGTGGAGAAAAACATTGCGTTTTTCTCCACCTGTTTTATTTAGAGGGACTTATTAGACAGCCCCCTTTTTGATGTGTGTTCAACTATATAAAAGGAAAGAGTCAATCTCTGTATCTAATGCAAGCTTTTTTCTTTAAACTCGTGGATGACGTTCGTTATTAACAGAATATCTTTGTAAATCTCATCTCGAATGCTTGAATTTGAACAATTACGATAATCTGCCAGCAGCCGATTTAACTCATGATGAAATAGAAACGCTTCTTTTTTTGTAATCATTTTAAAAACTCCCTAACGTTTCAGTAAAGACTTCTGAGGTAGAATGAGGAGCTGATAAAACAGCTATACAGCTTATCATTAACAGATTCATTTAACATCATTCTGTTAAAAGTCTCTTTATATAGTATTTACTCTGTATTTACATAAATTAAACCTCGGGTTACGTTCCTTTTTTTAGAAAATAGTTGAAGTGGGTTTCTGTACGTGTCGCTATAAGCGAATGCAGCATAATTTAAATATAGGGAGGAGACAAGCGATATGAAAAAAATTTATCTTGATGCAGGACATGGTGGTCACGATTCAGGGGCCGTGTCAAATGGGCTGCTTGAAAAAAATTTAGTATTAAAACTTCAGCAATACATGATTCAATTTTTTAATGATCAATATACGGGGTTTACCATTCGCACTACGCGTACAACGGATGTGTTTTTGTCACTAAGCGAAAGAGCAAGTCGAGCAAACGCATGGGGAGCAGACGCATTTATGTCTATTCACGTGAACGCTGGAGGTGGAACAGGATACGAAGATTATATTTATACGGGTCGAAGAGTTAGCTCTGTTTCGTTGCGAAATGCAGTACATGGTGAAGTAAAGAAAGTAATAGGCGGTTACAACCATCCAAACCGAGGGAAAAAAACAGCCTCTTATGCCGTGCTTCGTCGTACAAATATGCCGGCTGTTCTAACTGAAATTGCTTTTATTGACCGAGCTGCAGATGCGACTTTGCTTAAAAACGAATCGTTTTTACAGAATATAGCCTATGCCTATGCAAAAGGAATGGCAACTTTTTTAAGGTTGCCTGCAAAATCAGGGGCTACACCTACGCCAACACCAACACCAGTTTCAACGCCGCCAAAAGCACCTGCAAAACCACAGCCAACACCACCAAAGCCTTCAGCTCCGCCACCTTCAACTTCGGGAGATACTGTTATTCGTACCATTCAACAAACGTTAAATTCTCGCTATAAAACAGGCATTGCTGTAGACGGCATTTATGGACCTAATACAAAAGCAGCGCTTATTAAAGGTCTACAGTCTGAGCTGAACACGCAGTTTAATGCTCGCTTAGCCGTAGATGGTATTTATGGGAGTAATACAAGGAATGCCGTTGTAAATATTGTACAAGGGGCTCGTGGAAATTTAACATGGATTGCACAAGCCGCTCTTTATATTTCTGGCCATAATCCAGGCACTATTGACGGCATTTTTGGCACCAACACGTTAAGTGCAGTAAAAGCATTTCAGCGTAGCAAAGGCCTTTCCGTAGATGGAATCATTGGTATAAATACGTGGCGTGCATTATTTTAAAGAAATAAGCGGACTCTAGAGAGAGTCCGCTTTGTTTGTGACCAGGTTCTTTCATTTCCACTCATAAGGCGTTTCTTGGTAAACATAATAGTTTAACCAGTTCATGAATAATAGATTTGCGTGCGAGCGCCACGTTTTGAGCGGAGCACGGGTTGGATCATCATTTGGAAAATAGTGCTCAGGCAACTTTGCATCCATTCCTTTTGTTTTGTCCCGCATAAACTCATCTTGTAGCGTCTGAACATCATATTCAGGATGACCTGTTACGAAAATGAACTTTTCATCCTTTGACATGACTAAGTAGACACCTGCTTCTTCTGAGTGTGATAGCAACGTTAGATCGGGGTGAGTTTTCACTTCATTTAAGTCCACATCTGTATTGCGTGAATGAGGGGAGAAAAAGAGATCATCAAACCCTCGCAGAAGCTTAATAGGCTCTTGAAGAGAAGTATGTGTGAACACACCTGTACATTTTTCGTCAAGCGGTCTTTTATCAATGTTAAAATGATGATATAACCCAGCTTGAGCTCCCCAACAGATATGCATCGTTGACGTAACGTTTGTCTTACACCAATCCATAATCTCAGTGAGCTCCGACCAGTAATTCACATCTTCAAATGGAATATGTTCAATTGGTGCACCGGTGATGATCATGCCATCAAACTTTTGGTGTTTAATTTGCTTAAAGGTTTTGTAAAACTGCTCCAAATGATTTTTACTCGTTGTCTTCGCTTCATGGGTTGCTGGGTGCAGAAGCGTAATATGTACCTGTAACGGTGAGTTACCCAGCAGACGAAGCAGCTGTGTTTCAGTTTTTTCTTTTTCAGGCATTAAATTTAAAATCGCAATATTTAAAGGGCGAATTTCTTGATTAAATGCCCGTACATCATCCATGATAAAAATACGTTCTTTTTCTAAAATTTCTTTTGCTGGTAGATCACGCGGGATGTTAATAGGCAATAAAACTTCCTCCTGTTTTTTCGTAATATAACGTGCAATCAATCACTATATATAGTGAGCACACAGATTTTTTTATCTCTTGAATGGTTTTTTCAAAGACGATTTTCATTTCTATATACAATACACTATTATATGAATATACAGAATATTAATCAACTGAATTTTCGAAAAAGTAGAGTTTCTTATTCGTAATTTAAGCCAAAAATGATACAATATCAACAGTAAGTGCTAGATAATACTTAGATAAGACTAATATACATAAATAAGGTTCTTTTAATGGTAAAAAGAGCGTGCATTCATTTGTATGAAAAAGGAGAAGGATAACATGACAACCAAGAAACAAGTGAAAAGTGATTTACAAATCGCTCAAGAAGCAAAGATGAAACCGATTAAGGATATTGCAGCTCAGCTAAGTGTTTTAGAAGAGGAGCTCGAGCCATACGGCCATTATAAAGGAAAGCTTTCATTGGACATTATGGAACGCTTAAAAGACCAAAAGGATGGCAAGGTTATTTTGGTGACGGCCATTAATCCGACCCCTGCGGGTGAAGGGAAGTCTACGGTAACTGTAGGACTGGCACAAGCCCTTCAACAGCTGAATGAAAAAGCAATTATCGCCATGCGTGAGCCTTCTTTAGGTCCAGTCATGGGAATTAAAGGAGGAGCAGCTGGAGGTGGCTATGCTCAGGTTGTGCCGATGGAGGACATCAACCTTCATTTTACGGGAGACCTTCATGCCATTACAACAGCAAACAATGCGCTATCAGCTATTATTGACAATCATATTCACCAAGGTAACGAGCTAGGAATTGATACGCGTAAAGTAACATGGAAGCGCGTCGTTGATTTAAATGATCGTGCACTTCGTCAAGTAGTAGTCGGGCTTGGTGGTCCAGTTCAAGGTGTACCAAGAGAAGATGGCTTCGATATTACAGTAGCATCAGAAATTATGGCCATTTTTTGTTTGGCAACAAGCGTTCAAGATTTGAAAAAAAGATTAGCTCGCATTGTAGTTGGTTATACATATCAAAATGAGCCAGTAACGGTCGCTGATTTAAACTCGGAAGGAGCACTGACCCTTCTGTTAAAAGATGCGATTAAGCCTAATCTCGTCCAGACGTTAGAGCATACGCCAGCTCTTATTCATGGCGGTCCATTTGCTAATATTGCCCATGGGTGCAACAGCGTGATTGCAACGAAGATGGCGGCTAAATTAGGTGACTATGTTGTGACAGAAGCAGGATTTGGAGCTGATTTAGGAGCAGAAAAGTTCTTAAATATTAAAGCACGAATGGCAGATATTAAGCCTGAAGCCGTTGTGCTTGTTGCAACCGTCCGCGCATTGAAAATGCACGGAGGCGTTCCAAAAACTGAGTTAAGTAAGGAAAATATTGAAGCGCTACAAGAAGGCATGAAGAATTTAGAAAAGCATATTGAAACAATTCGCGCATTTGGAGTTCCGTGCGTCGTGGCAGTGAATCGTTTCGTTACGGATAGTACAGGAGAAATTGAAACGATTATGAGCTGGTGTGAAGAAAACAGCGTAAAAGTAGCCCTCACAGAAGTGTGGGAAAAAGGTGGAGCTGGCGGTATTGATTTAGCAAAAGAACTTCTCCAAATCATGAAAACAGAAGAGTCAAACTTTGCACCGATTTATGATTTATCAGCGACAGTTGAAGAAAAAGTAGAAACGATTGCAAAAGTAGTGTACGGAGCGAGTGGCGTAGATTTCTCTCCAAAAGCCCACAAGCAAATCGCCCAGTTTGAACAATACGGATGGTCGTACTTACCGATTTGTATGGCGAAAACACAGTATTCACTAAGTGATGATCAAGAACTATTAGGAAGACCTGAAAACTTCCGCATCACAATTCGTGAGTTTAAGCCATCGATCGGTGCGGGTTTTCTAGTTGCTTTAACAGGTTCAATTATGACGATGCCTGGCCTCCCGAAAAAACCAGCAGCGCTAAATATGGACGTCGACGAGAACGGACAAGCAGTAGGAATCTTTTAATAGGAAAAGGCGATGGGTGCATCGTCTTTTTCTTATTTTTTCCAAAGAGCGTATGTTATCATAGGAAATGGTTAGAACAAGTAAAGGATAAATTATTTTATTGTAAAGAAAGTAGTGGAACGATGTTTGATCCAATTGTATTTGATAATTTAAAAGTGGTTGTGGAAGGGGAAATATACGATTTAGATTTATCGGGGCAAGTATCGGTTGTAAATCGTGAAGACTTAATGGACTTAGCTCGGTTTACGAGGACGTATCGTATTTCATTTCAGCAGCATTCGTGCTGTACGGCAACCTTGGCTCTTTCAACGGATTTAGATAGCATCCATGCTGAGTTAACTCCGTCTCGTCAGGAAAAGCCAGGCTGTACGGTATTTATTGCTTTTTATATTAAGCAAGCCGTTGCTTATACGATTGAAGACTGCAATGAAATTCGCATGCTGTGTGAAAGAGTTTGGGGAGAGAATCGCGTAATTGAACAACGAGTGATTCATGAAGTTGACACTGACGAATATGAAAATGAAGTAAAAGTGATGTTTAACCGCTTTGTTTATGAAGACCAAGTGGCCGATTTAATTGAGATGATTGACTATATGCTCCAAACAATGGACCAGTTGAAAAATTATTATGACCAGCAAGCACATGATAAGCGCTTATAAATTGTTGAAACGACATCTCATACATTACAATAAAGGTATGAACGATACTTTACTAAATGGAGGTCGAATGCATGTCAGTTTATAAGTATTCTGCAAAAACGATTAAAGGTGAACAAGTGTCGCTTTCCCAATACGAAGATAAAGTTTTGGTCATTGTTAATACAGCAAGTAAGTGTGGATTTACTCCGCAATATAAAGAGCTTCAAGCACTTTATGAAGAGATGAAGGACCAAGGTGTAGAGATTCTTGGATTCCCTTGTAACCAGTTTGGTGGTCAAGAGCCGGGTAGCGCAGGTGATATTGAACAGTTTTGTGAACTTAATTACGGAGTATCTTTTCCGATGTTTGATAAAGTGGACGTGAAAGGCGAACATGCACACCCTCTATTTACATACTTAGCTGAAGAGGCGCCCGGTGTGTTTGGATCTAAAACAATTAAATGGAACTTCACTAAATTTCTTGTGAACCGTCAAGGAGAAGTAATTAAGCGCTATGCGCCACAAACTTCACCAAAAGATATAAAGAAAGACATTGAAGAATTAATATAAGGCAAAGCAGGTGAGCGTAGTGTTCATCTGCTTTTTTGTTACTCAAACACCCTGAGCTTCTTTGTGGTAAAATGAATTGAATAAATGCGTTTCATAAGGAGGCTAAGATGAAGCGAACGATAAAAGAAGCAGAAGCATTTGTGAAAGAGAAGCTCGCACATGACACTACGGGCCACGACTGGCAGCATATTAATCGCGTGCGCAATTTAGCTATGATTCTATGTGAAAAAGAAGGTGGAAATAAACAGGTAGTCGAACTGGCTGCTTTATTTCATGATGTTGTAGATGATAAACTAGTGGTTGATGTTAATAAAGCTTACAAAGAAGTAGAAGAGTGGCTGATTGTTCACAGGATTAGCGAAAAGGATTGTCATCATATTATACATATTTTAAAAACAGTGTCTTTTAAAGGTGGAAACCGTCCGGACATGACGACGTTAGAAGGAGAAGTTGTGCAAGATGCGGATCGCTTGGATGCAATTGGAGCAGTGGGTATCGCGCGAACATTTATGTATGCAGGAGCTAAAGGAACACCTTTATACAATCCTTCAATTGAGATTCGAGACGTGATGTCGGAACAAGAATATCGAAATGGAAAGTCAACGGCTGTTGCCCATTTTTATGAAAAGCTACTGAAGTTGTACGAAGGAATGAATACATACACAGCTAAAGCAATTGCAAAGGAACGTCATGACTATATGCTTGGCTTTTTAGCACAATTTAAGAAAGAGTGGAATTATAACAATGAAAATGATTACGATTGAAGAATTAACAAAAACGTATGGGGAAAAGAACTTATTTAATCATTTAACCTTTACCATTACTGAAAATGAACGAATTGGCTTAATTGGTGTCAACGGTACAGGAAAGTCAACGTTGCTAAAAATTATTGCAGGACTGGAAATAGCCGATGGTGGCGAAGTCATGCACGCGAAGGATTACCGCATTACGTATATGCCTCAACACCCGGATTTTAATCCTGAACTTACGGTGCTAGAGCAGGTCTTCAGCGGTGATACGCCGCTTCTTCAGTTATTAAAGCAATATGAGCTTGCGCTGTACGAGCTCCAGCAAGATGCTTCGAGTGAAAAAGCGCAGCAGAATTTATATGATCTTCAGCAAAAGATGGATGCAATGAACGCATGGGAAGCGAACTCTAGTGCCCAAGCCATTCTAACGAAGCTTGGTATTACCAATATGCAAGAGAAAATTGGGGCATTATCTGGTGGTCAGAAAAAACGTGTTTCCATTGCTCAAAGCTTAATTCAAACGCCGGATCTTTTAATTTTAGATGAACCGACAAACCACTTGGACTATGAAACGGTAAAATGGCTAGAAGAATATTTAGCGAAGTATCAAGGTGCCGTTTTACTCGTAACGCATGATCGTTACTTCTTAGACGCCGTTACGAATCGCATCTTTGAATTAGATGGTGGTAATTTATACAGCTACAAAGGAAATTATGGAGCGTTTTTGGAAGGGAAAGCACTTCGTGAAGAGCAAGAAAAAGCAACGCAATCCAAGTTAAGTAATTTATACCGTAATGAATTAGCTTGGATTCGACGTGGTGCCAAGGCGCGAACAACGAAGCAAAAGGCGCGCATTCAACGATTTGAAGAACTTGAAGGAAAAGTAGGAAGTACTGAAAAAGAGGGACTGGATATAAGTTTAGCAGGCAGTCGTTTAGGGAAAAAAGTTGTTGAACTAAAAGAAGTGTCAAAAGCATTTGAAGGTAAGATGCTCTTGAACGATTTCACTCACATTGTGAAAAAAGGAGATCGGATTGGGATTGTCGGTAAAAATGGAAGCGGGAAGTCAACGCTTTTAAACATGCTTGCTGGTCGTATTGGACCTGATAGCGGAGAGGTTGATCGTGGGCAAACTGTTAAAATTGCGTACTATACGCAAGAAAGTGACGATATGGACTTAAATAAACGAATGCTAGATTATATCAAAGAGTCAGCTGAAATCGTCCAAACGACGGATGGAAAAGTAATTTCAGCTTCGCAAATGCTTGAACGTTTTTTATTTCCTTCTCATACACACGGAACGCCTATTCGAAAGCTTTCAGGTGGAGAACGTCGTCGCCTTTATTTATTGAAGCTTTTAATGACCTCACCGAACGTGTTGCTGTTAGATGAGCCAACCAATGATTTAGATACACAAACGTTAACGGTTCTAGAAGACTATCTAGAGGAATTTCCAGGCGTTGTTATTACTGTTTCACATGATCGCTATTTCTTAGATAAAGTCGCTGACTACTTGTTGGTCTTTGAAGGAGACGGCGTCATTTCAACCTATTACGGTGCTTATACGGATCAGCTGGAAGAAGCAAGACGTCAAAAGCAAAAACAAGTGCAAGAGACCAAAGTGAAAGAAGAAAAGCCTAGAGTACAAGAAAAGCAGAAAAAGCGTCGTTTATCATATAAAGAGCAAAAAGAATGGGATGAAATTGAAGATAAAATTGCAGCCAAAGAAGAGGAGATTGAACGCTTAACAGCTGAAATTGAACGAGCTGGAAGTGATTACTCCAAAGCCCATACCTTATCGATGGAACAAGAGCAAGCAAACGATGATTTAAATGAGCTGCTAGAACGCTGGACGGAGCTTTCGGAACTAATTGAAGAAATTGAAAATGCGTAAAAAAGCAGGTAATTAGACCCTCTGTTTTTGAGCATGTTACAATGTAAAAAAATGAAATTGAGGAGTATGAGTGTATGAAGATTAAATCTATTGAACCCACACCAAGTCCGAATACAATGAAGATCAATTTAAATGAAGTGTTGCCTGGAGGAAAAAGCAACAACTACCATAAAGATAATAGTCATGAAGCCCCAGCGGTTATTCAAGAAATCATGAAGGTTGAAGGCGTAAAAGGCGTATATCACGTCGCTGATTTTTTGGCAGTTGAGCGTAATGCAAAATATGATTGGAAACAAATTTTACCTCAGGTTCGCGCAGCTTTTGGAGAAGACATACAGGATGAGACTGAAAACCAGCAGATTAATGAGCACTACGGGGAAGTGAGCGTAGCTGTTCAACTGTTTAAAAATGTCCCTATGCAAGTAAAGTTAACGGATGGAACAGAAGAGAAGCGATTTGGGCTTCCAGATCGTTTTGCAAAAGCGGTTGCTGAAGTTCAGCAATTTGCATCAAACGTTGTATTGGAGCGTAAATGGAAAGAGCAAGGAGTTCGCTACGGTGAACTAGAAGCAATTGGAGAAGATGTTGTAGAGGAATTATCAGCAGCTTATCCTGAGGAGCGTTTGAATCGACTTGTCCAACTTGCAAAGCAAGAGGAAAGTGGAGAGCAAGTTGTAAAGCCACGCGAAGCATATAAAGTAACAGAAGAAATGTTAGATGAGGAAGATTGGACAGTTCGTTATGCTCATTTAGAGCAAATGAATCCAACAGAAGAGGATTTACCCGTTTTGAACAAAGCGCTTGATGATGAAAAAGCATCCATCCGCCGCTTAGCAACGGTCTATCTTGGAATGATTGAATCGAAAGAAGTCCTTCCATTCTTATATAAAGCTTTAAAAGATAAATCTGTAACGGTTCGTCGTACTGCAGGAGACTGTATGTCAGATTTAGGGTTTGAAGAAGGGATTGCGGCGATGTGTGAAGCGCTACAAGATAAAAGTAAGCTTGTGCGCTGGAGAGCAGCAATGTTTTTATACGAAGTAGGAGACGAAACAGCTTTGTCAGCCTTAAAAGCAGCGGAAAACGATCCAGAGTTTGAGGTTGATTTACAAATTAAACTAGCAATTGAACGAATTGCAGGCGGAGAAGAAGCAAAAGGATCCGTTTGGAAACAAATGACGGAAAGTCGTAAAGGGTAAGAGAAAAAAGAGGCTGGGACAAAAGGTCTCTATAATCGAAAAAAGGTGAAGTCGCCGGTGCGACTTCGCCTTTTTTCAATTATTTTAAAGATATAAAGGCAAGATCTCACCCCCTTGCCACATATTTTCGTATATTCACGGCCATTAGTGCGAGGCCGGTTTCGTTTTCGACTTTGGATTTCCCACGAACAGAAAATCGTGTGAAACCTAAATTAGCCTTCAAGAATCCAAAAACTGGCTCCACGTCCATTTTACGTTGACGATAAATTTTAGCCGTTTCTTCTTCCGAAAGCTTCGCTTTTATGTATTCTTTTTGTTCTT
>NZ_KQ758718.1:0-9859 GCF_001457055.1 Priestia veravalensis
AAGCCATCACTAGACTGTAATACTGGGAAAGATTTTTGGAGCACCCGACCACGATCATCTACAAAGCAAGCAAAATGTTTTCGCTTGGCAATGTCAATTCCTACTACGAGTGTATTCTCGGTGACTTGATTTATTTTCTGATTTTGTTTAAAATCCACTTTGGAGTCCTCCTTGGTTAACTAAGTTAGGGGTCAATTCGCGCTATGATTTGACACCCCGTATCATACCAAGAGGGCTCTTTTTTGTTCAAGTCCCCGAAAATCCTTCTAACAGGAATGCTCCTTAAGTAGTAATGAATACATCCCATTTTTACTTACTTCGACAATATAGGAGAATTTTCCTGTTTATTTCCTCTATAAAGAGAGCCTAATCTAATAACTTGCATAAAAGGATACACTTAATCATTAAGTTTAATGGTACTTTTAACATTCCTTAATAAAGTTCAGTTAATAAAAAAGAGAAGTGGTCCATTCCCACTTCTCTTTGGGTTTATCTGTTAGTTATCCTCCAGGTCATCAACTCATACAGAGGATTTAACTTTGCAATTTTCCCCTTTGCAATTTGTATTATACTGTCTTTTGTTTTAAGGTCCTCATCATTAGGGAACATATGATAAATACAAAAAGATTCATAGCCTTCCCTGTCATATTTTTTATAAAAATCTACAAAACTATATGGGTCTTCTTTATCAATTTCAAACTTATGAATTGTTTTATCAGATTTTGGGTCATATATATACCAAACTAGCTGTTCACCTTGTAACTTCTTAATTTCCTCATGAATTTTAACTTTTCGATTATCAATTTTGCCTTCCTTTAGATAATTCCTATCAATAGCTCCATTTGCTGTGGCATGAAAAAGACCTATCTGGACTCCATCACCTACGACAGAGACTTGCATACACGCATGTTTTATAAAACTCTCATAGCGTTCCGCTGAGCTACCTTCAATTATTGCATCCTTCCTATGTTTACCATAGCGGATACATATCCAAGACAAACGATTATGATTGTAATCCGAGCGAATGATTTGGGAGGTAATAAATTCAGGTTTTCTCTCTGAAGCCCAGTGGTTATATAAACTATATTGTTTCAACTCATTTTTCAATTGTTTATTTAATGTAAGTAACTTTTTTCGAACAGTATCCCTACGTTTATTAATAATTGGACCATCTTGATTTTGATGTTTTGGAAAAAATGTCTCATAGTCATAGAAGTTAAAAAAGTAACCTTCTAAGTTATAATCGGTTTCTCTAAAAAGGTCTTTGTCATCAGTAAAAATCTCATTAATTTTCTGATTGGCATCTCTATTAGCATCCGATAGCTTCTCTAACTCCTTGCCAATATCCTTGTAACTTTTTATGATTTTTTCTGATACTTTCTCAGAAGCTATTAAACAATGATTAATAAATTCATCTATTCGCCCGATTCTATTTGAATGTACTTCGTGAATTAGTTCTAGATTTCCATCCAACCCTCCACGTGTAAAGTTTGCTGAACCATGAAATACTTTTAAACCTTTGGGTGTATAGAACATAAATACCTTTGCATGTAATTTTTCCTTGTGCACTATATACACATTGGCTATCTCCGATAATTCTTCTAATAATTCACCCGGTTTATTCATGTTGAATTCCTTAGATAAATACAGAGTGATATTGTCCTTATGCAGGTTGTTCTTAGTCTTTAATTCTTTGATAAAACCAAATCCATAACTCGAAAAATAAGCGGATACAATAATAATTTTATTCACGTCCAAACCCTTTACTACCTTTTGAATGTATCCCTTTTCCCACACCCAATTATCAACTTCCAATTTGCTCATAAAACCACCACGCTTTTTTTATTAATTATCTACTTAAGAACATAACAAAGCTGTACATCATCAGCACTGAGTACTCCAATTCTTAAAACTATAGAATTTTTAAGAGTAACTTCCTCCTGAAATTCCAACTCTAAAGGATTGCTTAGAATTTTATTCAACTCTACTTTTTCTTCTAATAATATCATAGCTTGAGGGGATGAAAGTACAAATTTTTCCACCTGTTCACCATTGCTTAGATATTCATATAGACCGTAAAATTCCTCCTCTAAATACTCCATTAAATCCTCCTGTAGTTCCTGCTTTAGTGCTAATAATTACTTTAACTGCTGGATTTTTTTCATATCAAATATCTCTAATTATTTTTGGGTACGCTCTGTTACCATACAGACTACAATTCCAATCACCGTTCCTAATAAGAAATATGGCAATCTAATACCTCCTTCCATTCTATAAATCCCTTATTCTTGAAACCTTTTAAGCTCGCATTTTATCATCCATAAATCCTTTTTTAGCTATTGTATAAATAGTTAGTCCAAACATAACTCCTGCCTTAAACAAACTAATCGGTGACATATACTCACCTCCTTTACCGTAAAATAAAACACGAAAAAAGAGACGAAAACTCTTATAGAGCAAACCTCTCTGACGTGTGAACATAGTTGATTGTGTTACCTTTCCGACTGCCGGTTCTTTACACAAAGCTAATCGGCTTAATAAGTTCTCCATCTTTCAAAAGACCAATGCCGATATCCTTCAATCCTTGCTTATCCTGTAACAAGTACACAACGTTTGATGCACCGCCATCGTAGAAGAATACCCAGCATGTTAATTCTGGTTTATTTTCATCTGGTATAGCAGCCTTAACCTCTTCGTTTCTTATGTCATCCACTGATAGGTTCCTAACGTCCGCTTTCCAGTCCTTCCAAGCTAGATGTGGGTGGTGCTCCTCCATGTAATTCCTGAATACATTAATAATGCTCATGTTATTTGCTCCTTTTCATAGGTCGATTAAAATAGAAAAAGGGGGAGAGAACTCATCTGTAATAGATGAATCCTCTCCCCCTTTAAAGGTGAAGTGTTTTGCAACTTCTTTATTGAGTTGTATTTGTATCGTATCAATCTTTCGGTCCTCATTGATGGTGATTTGACGGATGAGCAGGTGCATCAGCCTTTTCCTTTGCTCTCTGGTCAATGACTCTTGATAGGCACTTTTGAAGTTCTGCATAACCTGTTTGACCATTGAAAAGTTTATGAGTTGTGTACCACCTTGACCCATCTGCAGTTCAATTGGATAAAGTCTCTCTTCAAGTCGTTCCTTTTCTTCATTTAAAGTGGATAACCGCTGCACAAGGTCTGCTTTTTGAATCAAATCATCCTCGTACAAACCAAGGACCTTCTCTTTCTTTTGTTGATTGGATTCTAATGCCTTTTTCAAGGTCTCATATTCGTGTTGAAGCGGAGAAGAATCTCGTTCTTTCTTATTATTAATCCGTTCAACAATTTGCTCTATAAGCACGTCACTTGTGGCTATGTTTGATAGCTTTTCAAGCACATGAGGGTCTGCATAATCCGTTCTTACTCCATTCGAGCGACAAACCGCTGAACCTTTGTTCTTCCAAGCTCCACATACATAATACTCCAGAACCTTTTTTGTTCCGTCTTTGAGTGTATTCGTTGTCCTCCCAATCACCATTCCTGCCCCACATGCAGGACACTTCATGATACCAGTAAGCGGGAACTCGCCGTCATGTATTCGATTAGGCTTACCGGTTCTACTAGCCATGATATTTTTTGCTTTTTCCCATGTTTCTTCTGAAATGATGGCTTCGTGCTGCCCCTTTTCAATCACAGGGTGAGGATTGATATTGTTTCTTCTTTTCTCGTTCCAATCTCTCCGGACATTGTAACGTATAAATCCTGCGTAAAGGGGATTGCTTAGAATCGTTTTTACCCCGTTGATGGAGAAGTCTTTGTTCTTTTTTGTCCGGTGTCCTTCATTGTTGAGTTTGTTTGCGATGGATTTGTAACCATTCCCCTCAACGTAAAGGTCAAATACCTTTCGGACCGTTTGTGCTTCTGTTGGATTAACAACAAGTGTTGAGAGTTTTCTCTTACGGTTCTCTCCTGGAACGCTCATGACATCATAACCAAGAACCTGACCACCATTCCACGACCCTTCTTTGGCTCTTGCCAACATCCCCATTTTTACGTTTTGAGCGATATTATCTCGTTCAAATTCAGCAATGACCGCCAACATCCGAAATTGCATTTTCCCCGCTGGAGTTTCCGTTTCGTAGCGTTCCGTAAATGAACGAAAAACAATGTTTCTCATTTCTAGTTCTTCGACAATATTTAGTAAATCCTTTGTCTTACGAGAAAAGCGGTTCACCTTCCACACGAGTACCAAGTCAAAGTCTTTACCCTTGGCATCATGCAGTAATTGTTGTAAGGCTGGTCTCCCTTTGATGTTCTTTCCGCTTTTCCCTCGGTCCACGTATTCTTTATGAACAACATATCCTTCTCGTTCGCACATTTCTTTTAGCACACGGACCTGTTCATCAATACTGTAGCCTTCTTCAGCCTGTTCCAATGTGGAGACTCGAGCATAGATAGCGGCTCTTTTCTGTGTTCCAGTTCGGCTGAATTGGTCAAGCTGGTCGTCGAGCTGTCTCGCATAGTTCTGCATCACGTTCACCCCCTTTCTTGTTTTCATCTTCAATTAACCAACGTGCTACCAGTGACAGCGGAATTCCTTGCATGGCTGCTAACCTTAAATGTCTCGTATTGAGTAATTTGCACATATACTCAAACACTCTCAATCCTTCTTCTGTGGAAGTGTCGAAAGGTTCCGTTACTGAACAAATTTCCACACCATATCTTGCAAGCTCTCTTTCTATTTGTTGAAGTTCTTCCCCATCAGGAGAAAGCGTAAATACATCCCAAACAACAACTACCTCGAACAAGCCTTCAGCAGCATCCTCCAACATTCGCTTCAATACATCTCTTCTTTTTTCATGAGATTCCGAGCTTGGTTCCCAGTAGACTCTACTGACTTGATATCCAGCCCGCTCACACTTTTCTTTTAAGACCTGGACGTCTCGATGAATTCTGTACCCCTCTGGTTGGGTCCACGATGTATTTCTTGTGTAAATTACTATCTTGTCTTGGTTCTGCTGTACAGTTTCATCTCTACTTATCATTGGAATCTCCTCCTTTTGGGTGTTTTGTAAGGTACTCTGTGACCATTTCTGCTAACATGTCTAAAAGATTTTGATATTCGTAGATAGAACCTTCTTTTTCGTTCATGGCAAGCTCTCCTCGTCGTAGTAATAATATATATTTCATTTCTTTGTAAGAAAGTGGGGGGGAGGGGTGGTTAGCTAAAACAAAAGCTTTTCATTGAGTTTTTAGCTTTTGGTATTGAGCAGTTTTTTGCTTTTTCACACACCCCCTACACCCCCTTAGAACTGAATAATATCGCCAGCTAGAGTAGGGAACTGAAAATCTTCCAATTCTATCAGCTTTATTCCGTCAAAGTAGACAGTTCCTTTAACTTTCTTCTTCACAATCGAGATATTTTCTCTGTCTAAAATCACTTTGAAATAGCGCCAAAATACTTGACGTGATTTCGTTCCTTTGTCGTCAATTCCCTGGACATTTAACCATTGACTATACAAATTGTAGAAATCTGACTGCTTAGTGCGGGAACCAACCTCTTGGACCACATGAGAACGAAAAAATTCTCTCACTGGATTTTGCTCATCGTAGTAAGCACGTTCGGTTTCTTCAATTGCTTTACAGGCACTGAACTGATAGTTATTGCTTCTCAGCCGCTTCAATCCTAATATCGCCCAATTAAGAATTCCAGGCAGTTCCTTTAGCAGTTCGTCTTTCAAATCTACGTTTCGTTCTTCTTTCTTAAAGGTTCTTGAAAAAGGCACGATAATAATTTTTCGAAAATAGCCTTCTGTAACGTCTGATGAGTCGGGAAGGTTGTTGACTAGAAACACCAAACGACAGTATGGACGATAACTAATCGCAGGACGATACTTAATGTTAATAGTGATGTTATCTCCACTAACAATCGCCTTAAAGTTTTCGGTTTTAAGTGCCTTTCCACCCATTTCGTTCTCAGCAGAAATGTTAAGCGACTTACCAATCATACTTTCCATACCGAATTGGTCATTGAACTTAGACAGAGGGACGCTGCTGACGTTTTGGGGTCCCACTAATTCAGTGATAATTGAAGCCAAAACACTTTTTCCATTAGCTCCACTACCATAGTAATACACCGCTTTTTCTGCTTTGGTTTCCCCAGTCAGCCAGTATCCAATCAACTCTTGATGTACAGCTATTAGTTCATGATTGTTGAGTGTAATATCACGCATGAAATCATCAAACAAAGGTGCTGTTGCATTCGCATCATAAGGAATTGGGATTTGAACTGTAGAAAGGTACATTGGTGAATGTTCATGTAGCCTGAACGTAGACAGATTTAACATGCCGTTCTTTAAGTTGATAAAGTTGCGTCCTGTGTTCATCTCTTCAACAATAGGTGCTTCACGTTGGAGAGCTCGAATAATCTCAGTTTCATATGTGCTTTTCCAACTGTTCCATCTACCTTCATGCATCACTGCCCTGATTATTTTTCCGAGATTCACTTCAGAAAGCTCTTCATATACACCCATTTTGTTGTATAGAAAGAGTCTTCCGTCTCTTGTTGAACGCACATGGCAACGCTTGAGGAAATGCCTTGCAAAAACGTTGGCGTTAAAGTGGTATCGTTTCTTTTTGTCATCGTAAAGAAACCCTCTTTCTTCCGCCTTTCCAACCTTCAGAACTTGCCCCAGTTCCAAAAGCAATGCTTCGGGAACCAGTGAGTCAGCAATCAATTCGGCAGACTTGAATCGTTCTAAAGACTTTTGTTTAGGCATATCGTGGACATGGTCCATTAAAGCAGAGAAGAACGATTCTTCCTCTCCAACCGCCTCCATGCTAATAGCAGTTACCAATAAGGATTGTTTTGCTGGAACATCAATCTCCTGTACCAAAACTCTAAGGGTCTCCGAAGATTCTAGCAATCTTACTTTGCTGATTGGATGCTTTGATAAAAAGTTGTGAGCTTCTTTTTTATCCAGACGAACATTCTCATTTTCACTTACTTTTACCTGCGCTACATCAAATCGCTCGTTTGCTTGAATAGGGTGGATTTGAGTATTACTTGACTCCTCACTATTTGTATTAGGTTTACTTGTGTGAATCACCGGTCGCCTAACCTTTTTCAATGCCATTACGCCACCTCCCCATACAATTCAAATGAACTGCAATTAATAATCTCAATGGGCTCGTTGTCCCTTGCGCCAAAACATTTTGAGTTAAACTCAGGGAAGAAGTTAATTAAGTCATTACATACAGATTTCACTGAATCTTCAGGGTCATCCATGTAACAACCATCTTGAATCTCAATTCCCCAAATTCCAGTCTGGTTTAGAAACTCTGCAAACTCTAGCTGTAACCCAGCGTATTGCCCTCTATTCATTGCCATTTGAAAACCCTTAGGGTAGAAGTCAATGACCAACATTTCTTCATGAATATTTATTCGATTGGCACGCACCTTCTGAACCATGAGGTCTTTTACTAATCGTCTGATTTGTCTTTGTACTCCATCAGGAGAAGTTCCTTTATTAATTGGAACCTGAGCTGCTAAACGGTAGATTGCGTTGACACCGTCATAGTGGTCGTTCCTTGCAGCAGTTAAAGATGAAATTGCAATTTGATAATTGTCTTTTTGGGGAATCATAAACTTTACCTCCGTTGTTGTTTTTGTTTACGATTCTCATTGTATTTGGGAATTAAT
The DNA here is from genome assembly GCF_001457055.1 of Priestia veravalensis. Classification (NCBI taxonomy): domain Bacteria; kingdom Bacillati; phylum Bacillota; class Bacilli; order Caryophanales; family Bacillaceae; genus Priestia; species Priestia veravalensis. The sequence goes on from NZ_KQ758718.1 coordinate 7,682, forward strand.
GAATCATCACGGAAAGATTTTAGAGGAAATGCACGAAAAAAAATTCCTTGACATAACAAAAACCTTCTGAACTAATTTAACGTTCAGAAGGTTTTTGTTGTTTTTGTTCTATTAGCTCTTGTATCTCTTGTTGAATAGATGGAGGAAGTTCAAGGAAATCTACCGTAGTATACATCTTCTTTTTATTTAAGTGAGGATAAGAATTTACTACTTCAAGAAAGGATTCTTGGAATAGTAACTGCTGTTCTACTTGCTGTCTATACAAAGCACTTAATGTCCTTAAGTCATTCATATATTGTTCCTGAAATTCTAGCTTTGACTTTAGGCTACTCAGGTCATCGAATAGAGAAAAATCATTCTTTACAATGCGCATTACCTCATTAATATTTTTCTCGCTCTCCAAGTAATAGTCATCGCTCATTTGGTCTTGTAGCCAGCCTCCAAATAACTTATTGTCTTCATCTGTCAACTTTTGGATTTCAATCTCTGCTAAAATCTCAATTAAGGATGTCAGCGCTTTTTCATCTGTTTCTTGTTGTAATGTCTTTCCCTTAACCAATTTCTTATTTAACAGGTCTAATGCTTCTTCATTTTTCGGATTTTCCAACATATTTCTAATCAACATAACATATGCATCGAGTTGCTCTATCGGAGCTTCAAATCTCTTAGGTGGATACCCCAACATTTTACGGACTTTACTTATATGACTTCCAATTCTTTTTCTATTGGATTCGAATACACTGGAGTTAGTATCTTTATCTCCATAGACTGCTATGGTTAGGTCTGTTATATTAAAAGTTTTCTTAGACACTTTTAAATCCGCCTTTCATTAATCATTCTCAAAAAAAACCGGAAATAAGAATCCGATTTTCAACTTGTACTCCCATATCTTACACTATTACATTTTAAATCAATATCTCCTTCCAAGTAATCCACATACCACCAATCTTCATATCCCATTTTTCGTTGATATATATTTTCGCTTTCAAGACAAATCTTTATTTCGATTTCTTCCCCTTTATCTTTTGCTGTAAAATAGACAAAAGACCAATCTTCCATATCAAAGGTCACCTGCTGATAGGAACGTTCTTCTAATTCATTAACATACGCTGTATATATCATTTCTCATTATCCTTTTCTCGCATTAATACTTCCTCATAAATTCTCTGACCATTCTTCAAACAAACTAAAAAGAGTGGTTGGTTCGTATCAGCATTAGATGCTACACAAACCAACCACTCGTGGTCATATTCTTCAGTATAGTAAACACATGTATTAATGAGCACCTTGTCAGGAGTTATACTAAGCAATTCTTTTGGAATGAGATTCTCGTCAAGTTCTTCTTTGTATAAGAGAATTGACTCTTCTCCGACATGTTCTTCCTCAACATCAATATTAAAATGCAACGACATAAAGGGAGCGAAATGTTCGGCGTTATAGTAAAACATTAACTTTCCCCCTTAAATATATCCTTTTTCCTTTAATGATGTATAGTTTCCATCGCCTACAATAATATGGTCAAGCACTTCTATTCCTAATACCTTCCCAGCTTCCACCAACCTCTTAGTTACATCGACATCTTGCTGAGACTGTGTAACCTCCCCTGAGGGATGATTATGGAAACACATGATTGAACAAGCATTGGCTGCTATTGCCGCTTTGAAAATTTCCCTAGGATGTACTAGAGCGCTATTGAGAGTTCCTATGCTGGATACATTAATATTTGTTGGTTGGTTCTTGGTATCTAAAGAGACCACAATAAAATGCTCCCTGTCTTTATCCTCTAAGAAATCTTTCATCAACTCATAGGCATCTTGAGGCGAACGAATGTAAGCCCGAAATAAAAAACAGCGTACCTTCATGGTACGCATGATAAATAGCCGTATTTTTATGATTTTTTATCAAAAATACGGCCTCATCTATCTTCTATTACATGTTGCTTGAATCATTTTAGACCAAGGCATGTATTGATCTAGAATTTCAGGATTTTGATGGATGCCGATATTCGGTAGATCCGTCAAAAGTTTCTTTATATATTCATAGAAATCAATGCCATTACTTTTTGCAGTTTCTGCGATACTCAAACAGATGGCATTCGCTTTTGCACCGTCTTCACTAACACTAAAGAGCCAATTTTTTCGACCAATGACATTGGGGCGGATGGCGTTTTCGGCTGGA
>NZ_KQ758719.1:0-9715 GCF_001457055.1 Priestia veravalensis
TTTGGGAGAGATTCAAAGAACAAGCGCGTCTAAATAAGCGCACAAAAGCAGGTAAACAACTTTATCGTATGCGTTGCACGACGATTGAGCGTAGCTTTGCCGACGCAAAAGAGCTAAATGGGTATCGATATGCCCGGTATCGAGGGCTGAAGTCTGTCCAGATGCAGGCGTATCTGACGGCAGCTTGTCAAAACATGAAAAAAATCGCCCATTACCTGACCAAAACAGGTCAGGTAATGGGCGATTTTTATGGAAAACGACGATTTGTTTGTGAAATGTTTACTTGTTTCACTATAAAAAATGAAAAGAGCCTCAGATTGACGAGAACCTTACAGGTTTCTCGTCAATCTGACAAGGCCTGCTCACTTGAGCAGGCCTTGTATTTTGTTACATAGCAAGATAACATTTATCGAATTCTCTGCTTACGCATCCACTGCGTTGCTACCCACTTTTCACCTTTTACAACGGGTGCACCGCCATGAAGAGTTAAGTCGTTAAGCTCTTGATTTGTATAGAAGTATTCAAAGTATACGGCCATACCTTTTTTCGGCGTAACGGAAAATTTTAGCTTTGGAAAATAAGTTTCGCCACCTTCTTCTACATCATTTAAGTACATAACGAGCGTGCTGATTCGATTGTTCTTCGCGGCTTTGCTTGTAGGGACGAAGTAATCGTGGTGTGCTCGATATTCTTGATCTGGTAAATAGTTTAAAATTTGAAGACCCTCAGCATGATCGGTTGGAATGCCCGTGATTTCGGAAGTGCGCATTTCGATTTTCTGTACAAGTGGATTCTCGCTTTCATCGAAAAACATACCGCTACTTGTACGGATATTATTAACTTCACGTGAAGCTCCAATTTTAGAGCGCTGCATTTTATCTTTAGATAGCTAAATTAGTTCATCACACTCTTCATCGCTTAACACATTGTCTAATACGAGAATGAGCGGCTCTTCTAAACGAGCGATAATGTCAATCTCTCTATCGCTTAATATAATTTTATTGCCTATATGATTAAAGATTGTTTGTTCTTTTGTTACTAAAGACTCTTGATCTAAAGCCATTTTTCTTCTTCTCCTCAAAAAGACTTATTTTTCTGAAATTTAATGCAGTATTCTTGGAATCGCTTACTGATAAAAATTATATCACGCAGGGAAAAGGTTTGCTTCTAATAAGATAAATGTTTATTTTCTAATTATTTGAGGTTGTTTCGAAACTGGTAAAAATATAAAGCATCAGACTCACCTTATTTCTTTTAAGTAAACTGCTTGATTTGCTAGAATAGTACTATATTTGTGACAAATTTGTATGTATACATACATTAAGGGGGACTTTCATGATACCAGCAGAAAAGGTGCAGACTCAGCTTCAACAGCTTTTAAATACAATTGACGAAGTGGTTATAGGAAAGCGAGATGTAGCTAAGCTCAGTATTGTTGCACTCCTTGCAGAAGGACATGTTCTATTAGAAGATGTACCAGGAGTAGGGAAAACGATGTTTGTCAAAACGTTGGCTAAGGCAATTAATGCTGATTTTAAGCGAATTCAATTTACACCAGACTTGCTGCCGTCAGACGTAACGGGTATGTCGGTATATAGCCCAAAGGATATGGAGTTTCACTTTAAACCAGGCCCAATTTTAACGAATATTGTATTAGCAGATGAAATCAACCGTAGTTCACCAAAAACCCAAGCAGCACTATTGGAAGCCATGGCTGAGCAGCACGTTACCATAGACGGGTTAACAAGAGAGTTACCATCTCCATTTTTTGTGATGGCTACGCAAAATCCAATTGATTTTGAAGGAACGTATCAATTACCAGAAGCGCAGCTTGACCGTTTCTTATTTAAATTAAATATGGGATACCCAACGAAACAAGAAGAGCTAGCTATTCTAAATGGAGTTGAGCAAAAGCGAACGATAGATGATGTCCAGCCTGTTATGAATGTGGAAGAACTGCGTACGATGCAGCAAATGGTGAAGGATGTTTACGTAGATGATGTCATTAAAAACTATATCGTCGATTTGGTTATCCAAACGAGAACTCATGAATCCATTAGCCTTGGCGTAAGCCCGCGTGGTTCCGTAGCGTTAATGAAAGCAATTCAAGCGTATGCTTTGCTTGAAGGTAGAGATTATTGTATTCCAGATGATGTTCAACACTTAATGAAACATGCGTTCGCACACCGTGTTATACTGCAACCTGAGACGAGATATGAAGGGGTGACGGAAGGCTCCATTATCGAAGGCATTATAAAGCGTACGCCTGTGCCGGTGAAAGGATAAAAGCTATATGGCTAAACTAAGTGTTAAAAGGCAACCAGTCATAAGCTTTTTGTTATTAGTAGTCTTATTAGTAGCGACTTTTGCTTATGCGATGTTTCAAGGAGGATTTGTAAGCTGGTTTTTATTTTATAGCTTTCTGCCTTTTGGTTTATATGGAATTGTGATCGCGTTCTATCCTATGAAAAGCTGGCAAGTGGAGCGAGTGATGACGCGTACGCAGTACGAAGCAAAGGAATCGGTTTATTACAAAGTTCATATTAAACGAAACTCATTTTTTCCTTTGTACAATCTTTCCGTTGAAGATATATGTAAAGAGGCTGATTTATCTTTGCGAAAGATAGTATACCCACTGTGGAAAAAAGACATTGTGATTGAGTTTGAAATTCCCTCCTTAGAGAGAGGTGAGTATAACCTTACTGGAATCTCGATTGAAATGAGTGATTTATTAGGCATTGTTCATCGACAGCAAGTTTTTGTGACAAGAAACCAGCTCATTATGTATCCTCATTTAATACAAGTTAAACCTACCTCTTCCCAATGGAGTGAGGGGGAAAAGCACTTTTATAAGCGTTCCATTGCTGAAAATACGATGCTTGCTACTGGTGTGCGTGAGTATGAACAAGGAGACCGCTTGTCTACTATTGACTGGAAAGCGACTGCCCGAAAAGGAACGCTTATATCAAAAGAGTTTGAGAAGATGAGTGATTTGGAAGAGGTTCTTATTTTTGATGGCGTTGATCCTACGGACTTTGAAGAGCGGACTGGTTTCATGGCTTCAATGATTCTATCGTATCTAAATCAGCATAAGCCAGCTTCATTTATCCATGGGGGAAGCAGTAGTCGTTTAAAGGAGTTGCATGGAGGAGCTCAGCATGAGAGAGGATGGCTTGCTTACTTTGCTAGGGTCCAGCCGATACGAAACGGAAAGCTAACGATTCCAAAAGGTTTATCTCATGCAGTTACTGTTATTTCAAGTTCGATGACAAGTGAATTAATTCAAGAGGTTCAAGCTAAAGTAAGTCCGCAAACAAAAGTAACGCTTTTTATTATACAAAGCAAACAAGACGGACGAGGTTATGTGAATATTCCAAGGTGGGATGTTCACTTTATTCAATTTCCAAATCCCCGTAGTGTCCGGGAGGTGAAGAAGCAATGAAGTCTCTAAGTATTCGCAGCATATTACTTTATGTCGGCGCGTTTTTATTGCTGATTGAATGGCTACATCCACTTAGCGTGGTGACTGATACAGGTGAGATTCAGTATTTTATCTTTTTTGTTAGTATTACCTTTCTCTTACTGATGCTGCAGACCTCGTTTTTTATTGTGACAGTTATAAACGCAGCGTTTGTTTTGTATGCTGTTAATCGCATTTACTATCAAACGCCCTTTTTATCAGCAGAATGGTTTAGTGCGTTCGTTGACCAAACTTCAATAGATATAGGCCGTATTATCGGCTGGCAAATTCCCAATTTGTCAGTTGAGATGAGAACATGTCTGTTTTTTATCTTGTTATGGATTATGGCTTACTTAATTCGCTACTGGATTTTTTATCAGCAAAAGATTTTTTTCTTCTTTTTATTAACAATTGTTTACGTTACAGTGCTTGATACGTTTTCTGAGTATGACGCTACGTTTGCTATTGTTCGAGTTGTAGCCATTGGCTTCTTATTATTAGGCTTTTTGCGATTACACATAGATGGAAGAACCAAACAAAAGCTTTCCCACGTTGAAAATAGAGCAAGGTCTTTCTTTTTGCTACTAGGTGTTCTACTTATAGCAGTTGGTGTTGCTTATATTGTACCAAAATCAGCTCCGAAATGGCCTGACCCTGTTCCGTTCTTAACAGCTTACACACAAAACAGTGGTGAAGGCGCATCAAATAACCAGCGGATTGGTTACGATACTGATGATTCTCAGCTCGGCGGTGCCTTTACCGCAGATGATACGGTTGTATTTACTGCCCAAACAGAGAAAGAGCATTATTGGCGGATTGAAACAAAAGACGTCTATACGGGAAAAGGCTGGGAAACGTCTTATAATGCTGCGAGTCGACCGTTAGAAGGAAACGAGAACGTACTTCCTCAATATGGTGCAAGTGTAGAAAAAGAATCATACACAGCGTCCATTAAGTTTGAACAACCAACTATTCATTTAATGCATGTTCCAGAATTGAAGAGTATTTCTCTTAATGATGTACTGCAACCGCAAATTACGCCAGCGAATGAAAAGTTATTTCCTTACAATCAAGGTCGCGTGACCGAAGCGAAATCATATGAAATGACATATGCATATCCTACTTTTAATATTGAACAGCTACAAAATAGTGATCGAAATGGAGTTTCTATTGAACAGAATTCTTCGTTTCAAAACAGGTACACTCAGCTCCCAGAATCATTACCTAATCGAGTTGGGCAGCTTGCTCAAGAGATTACAGCTGAGGAAGCTACTCGCTATGATAAAGTAAAAGCAGTAGAGAAGTACTTTCAAGCTAATGGTTTTGTATATGATACAAACGATGTAGCTATTCCTGGTGAAGGAGAAGACTACGTAGATCAATTCCTGTTTGAGACGCTTAGAGGATACTGTGATAATTTTTCTTCATCCATGGTTGTCCTACTTAGAACACTTGATATTCCAGCGCGCTGGGTGAAAGGCTATACCGAAGGCGAACAAATTAGCGCTAGTGCAGAAACGCCTGTATATGAAGTGACGCAAAACAATGCACATTCATGGGTCGAGGTTTATTTCCCAGGAACAGGTTGGGTTCCGTTTGAACCAACTAAGACATTCTCAAACCCTTATGAATTTGATGAACCTCAAGTGGAAGGGAATAATCAAGGTACAGAAGAGGAAGAGATAGAAGAAGCTACTGAACCAGAAGTGGAAGAGCCGGTACAAGAAGAGCAGAAACCTGAAGAAAAACAAGTAGCAGATGATGAGAAAGTGGAACCTTCAGATGCTGCAATCTCCTTATGGTGGTTATTGCTTCTCATTCCCTTTTCATTCATATTATTATACATGACACGTTATAAATGGTTGCCACGTGTAATGGTTCCATACTACCGCAAACGTTCGGATGAAAAAGCGTTTGAAAAAGCCTATTTCTTCTTAATAAGTATGTTAGCAAGAAAAGGTTTAAAAAGAGATTCACATGAAACGCTGAAGGATTTTGCTTTACGAGTAGATCATCAGCTTCATACAAATGATATGAGTGAATTAACGAGAAAGTATGAGAGAGTTATTTATAAGCAGGAGTCATCTGTAGAATCTTGGAGTCAATCAGTAGAATTGTGGGAAAATTTAATTAAAACGACAGGTTCTTGACCATTTCCAGCTTGATTGATAGAATATTCACGAACTTACTATAGTGTTACGTATACCTTCATATATCCTCGATAATATGGTTCGAGAGTCTCTACCGGGTCACCTTAAATGGCCTGACTATGAAGGCAGGATATTCTTTTTGATCATAGCTTTGTGTTCAACTAGACTTTCTGCCTTTATATCAAAGGGGAAAGTCTGGTTTTTTTATATTTTGGGGCATAATAGCAAGTGATTATTTACACATTCGGAGAGGTGAACGAGATGGAAGGCATGATTGTTGTATTAGATTTTGGAAGTCAGTATAATCAACTCATTACGCGTCGTATTCGTGAGTTTGGCGTATATAGTGAATTACATCCACACACAATTACAGCAGAAGAAATTAAAGCGTTAAATCCTAAAGGGATTATTTTCTCTGGTGGTCCAAATAGTGTGTATGGTGAAAGTGCATTTCACTGTGACGAAAATATTTTCGAATTAGGAATTCCTGTACTGGGTATTTGTTACGGTATGCAGCTTATGACTCATCATTTTGGTGGTAAAGTAGCGGGTGCAGATCATCGTGAGTATGGTAAAGCATCGATTCACGTACAAAATGATTCATTAATGTATCATGAGCTACCGAAAGAGCAAGTGGTATGGATGAGCCACGGCGACTTAGTTGTAGAAACACCGCCTGGATTTGAAGTGGATGCGACAAGTGCATCTTGCCCAATTGCTGGTATGAGCAATAAAGATAAAAATATGTACGGAGTTCAATTCCATCCAGAAGTTCGCCATTCAGTATATGGAAATGATCTGTTAAAGAACTTTGTATTTGAAGTTTGTCATGCTGAAGCTAACTGGTCTATTGAAAACTTTATTGAAGTTGAATTAGAAAAAATTCGCCGAGTTGTTGGAGATAAAAAAGTATTATGTGCATTAAGTGGCGGCGTAGATTCTTCTGTAGTAGCCGTATTAATTCATAAAGCAATCGGTAACCAATTAACTTGTATGTTCGTAGATCATGGTTTATTACGTAAAGGTGAAGCGGAAAGTGTAATGGAGACGTTCAGTGAAGGGTTTAATATGAACGTTATTAAAATTGATGCAAAAGACCGCTTCTTGAACAAATTAAAAGGTGTATCTGACCCAGAGCAAAAGCGTAAAATTATTGGGAACGAGTTTATCTATGTATTTGACGATGAAGCAACTAAACTACAAGGTTTTGAATTTTTAGCTCAAGGTACACTATACACAGATATTATTGAAAGTGGTACAGCAACTGCTCAAACAATTAAATCTCACCATAACGTAGGTGGATTACCAGAAGATATGGAGTTTGAGTTAATTGAACCTTTAAATACACTATTTAAAGATGAAGTGCGTGCATTAGGTACTGAATTGGGTATTCCTGACAATATTGTATGGCGCCAACCATTCCCAGGTCCAGGGCTAGGAATTCGTGTGCTTGGTGAAGTAACAGAAGAAAAGCTTGAAATCGTTCGAGAATCTGATTACATTTTACGTGATGAAATCGCAAAATCAGGTTTAGAGCGTGATATCTGGCAGTACTTCACAGTTCTTCCTGATATCCGTAGTGTTGGTGTAATGGGGGATGCTCGTACGTATGATTATACAATCGGTATTCGTGCCGTAACTTCAATCGATGGGATGACTTCTGATTGGGCTCGTATTCCTTGGGATGTGCTTGAGAAGATCTCAGTTCGTATCGTAAACGAAGTTAAACACATTAACCGCGTTGTGTATGACATTACAAGTAAGCCACCTGCAACAATCGAATGGGAATAATATGTAAGGAAACCGAACAAACGAACATTCTTTTTGTAAGAATGTTCGTTTTTTGTTGACTTAATTCATTATTAAGTGGTAATATACTAGCATAAAAGAACTAAACATATTAAGAAATGTCGTATAATCTTGGGAATATGGCCCGAAAGTTTCTACCGAGCTACCGTAAATGGCTTGACTACGAGCAACTCTGTATATACAAACGATTTATTCTATCTATTAGATAAAAAGAGAAGAGTAGATAGTATCATTCCGTATATATTTACGTAGTTAACGCCTTTACATTATTAATTGTATAAGGCGTTTTTTATATTACCCATGAGACAGCGACTTCCAATGGTGGGGAGGAACAAGTATGAAGAAGTACTTTCGTTTTGATGAGTTAGGAACAAATTATAGAAGGGAAACTATTGCAGGATTAACAACTTTTTTATCCATGGCGTATATCTTATTCGTTAATCCAGCGATGCTATCATTGAGCAGCGTACCAGATTTACCAGATAGCATGCGTATGGACCAAGGTGCGGTATTTACAGCTACTGCTTTAGCTGCAGCGCTTGGTTCACTCATTATGGGAGTAATCGCTAAATACCCAATTGCGCTTGCGCCTGGAATGGGTTTGAATGCTTTCTTTGCTTATAACGTTGTATTAACAATGGGTATTCCGTGGCAAACGGCTTTATCTGGTGTTATGGTATCGGGGTTAATTTTCATCTTATTATCTTTATCTGGTATACGTGAAACAATCATTAATGCTATTCCAGCAGAGTTAAAACTAGCAGTTGGTGCTGGGATTGGTCTTTTCATTACATTTGTTGGATTGCAAAACGCTAATATTATTGTAGACAATCCAGATCTACTAGTTGGTTTAGGTGATTTAACAAATGGTAGTACATTACTTGCTATTTTTGGTGTTATTATAACAGTTATCTTAATGGTTTTACGCGTCAATGCTGGAATCTTTATAGGAATGGTTATTACAGCTATCGCTGGTATGGTTGTAGGGTTAGTTGATTTACCAACAAGTGTTGTCGGCCCGGCTCCTAGCTTAGCTCCGACATTTGGTGCTGCTTTTGAAAACTTCGGTGAAGTGTTTACGCTTCAAATGCTAGTTGTTATCTTAACTTTCTTATTTGTAGATTTCTTTGATACAGCAGGTACTTTGGTTGCTGTTGCAACTCAAGCTGGACTAATGAAGGATAATAAATTACCTCGTGCAGGAAGAGCGCTTTTAGCAGATTCTACAGCGACAGTAACGGGTGCGGTTTTAGGAACATCTACAACAACATCGTATGTTGAATCAACAGCGGGTGTTGCAGCAGGTGGGCGATCAGGGTTTACTTCAGTTGTAACTGCATTTTTCTTTTTAATTGCTATTTTCTTTTCACCTTTACTTTCTGTAGTAACTTCAGCGGTAACAGCACCAGCTCTTATTATTGTGGGTGCACTAATGGTGGCAAGCCTAGGGAAGATTAAGTGGGATCAATTTGAAGTAGCGGTACCAGCTTTCTTAACGATTATCATGATGCCTTTAACATACAGTATCGCTACAGGTATCGCGATCGGTTTTATCTTTTATCCAATCACGATGATCTGTAAAGGTAGAAGGAAAGAGATTCATCCGATTATGTATGGGTTATTCGTAATCTTCGTTCTATATTTTATTTTCTTAGCAGAATAAAATAATTAAAGAATAGTAGAAGAAGAGGCAGCTAAAGTAGCTGCCTTTTTATTTTGAGCAGGTTACTGGACTTTGCTTGAATAACAGTTATAAAATAAGTGCATATCATTGAGAAAGTTAAATGATCGAAATGAGTAAATAAAAGCTTTTTAAAAAAGTGAAAGTTTTTTTAAAAAAACAATTGACTCTTCATAATTATCATGGTAAATTATTATATGTCGCCAAGGAGCGATTGAGAAAAACTTGAAGTTTGAAAAAAGAGTTTGGAAAAAAAGTTGTTGACTTTTAAAACTCAGAATGATATATTAGTAAAGTTGTTTCAAGAGAAAATGAACTTTGAAAACTGAACAAAGCGACAAACGTCAACGTTAATTTTTTTAAACTTTTATGAGCAAGTCAAACATTTCTTCGGAGAGTTTGATCCTGGCTCAGGATGAACGCTGGCGGCGTGCCTAATACATGCAAGTCGAGCGAACTGATTAGAAGCTTGCTTCTATGACGTTAGCGGCGGACGGGTGAGTAACACGTGGGCAACCTGCCTGTAAGACTGGGGTAACTCCGGGAAACCGGAGCTAATACCGGATAACATTTTCTCTTGCATAAGAGAAAATTGAAAGATGGTTTCGGCTATTA
>NZ_KQ758720.1:0-9594 GCF_001457055.1 Priestia veravalensis
TGATGAGGCCCTAGAAACGTTTAACATCAAGCGATCTCTAAGTTTGAAAGGCTGTCCGTATGATAATGCAGTAGCAGAAGCAACATTCAAAATCATCAAAACAGAGTTCGTAAAGAAACGTCATTTTGATAGCTTAGAAGAGTTACAAAGAGAGTTTACAGATTATGTGCACTGGTTTAACCATCTACGCATCCACGGTACTTTAGATTATTTAAGTCCAGTGGAATACAAATTTACGCACCTTAAGAAAACTGTCTAGTTTAGTGTTGACAATCCAAATCAAAGAGATGGGAACAGCTAGTGTTCGTCTTTTAGAAGCAATCATTTTGTTATGTCCCAAACTCTTTTATTTTTTTCGCAACAGGATTTTGAAGAAAGAAGCCGAATATAACCTATTGGATTTTAAAAAATAGGGGGAATTATATGTACAACCCAATTAAAAAGTTTGCATCACTTATTGTTTTGTTAAGTTTTGTTATCGCTTTCATATTAGGGCCAACCAATAGCCAAGCAGCGGTAAATGGACAGTCGTTTAACTCGAATTACAAGACCTATTTAATGGCACCACTAAAGAAAGTAACGGAGTTTACTACGTGGGAAGCTTTTGAAAATGACCTTCGGAAGGCAAAGCAAAATGGGTTTTACGCTGTGACAGTAGATTTTTGGTGGGGAGATATGGAGAAAAACGGTGACCAGCAGTTCGACTTTTCTTATGCACAGCGATTCGCACAGGCAGCTCGAAATGCGGGAATAAAAATGGTGCCGATTATCTCGACGCATCAATGTGGTGGAAATGTAGGAGATGACTGTAACACGCCTCTTCCTTCATGGATTTGGAATACTAAAACAGATGATAGCCTATATTTTAAATCAGAAACAGGTACAGTAAACAAAGAAACAGTAAACCCATTAGCGACAGACGTAATCACAAAACAGTACGGGGAGCTATACACAGCATTTGCGCAAGCGTTAGCACCGTATAAAGACGTTATTCCAAAGGTTTATTTATCAGGGGGACCAGCTGGGGAGCTTCGCTATCCTTCATATACAGCTGCTGATGGGACAGGCTACCCTTCTAGAGGGAAATTTCAAGCATACACAGACTTTGCAAAATCTAAATTCCAAATGTGGGCCGTTAACAAGTATGGCTCGTTAGCGGGTGTAAACCAAGCATGGGGACTAAGTTTAACATCAACATCACAAATTTTACCACCTTCAGATGGGAATCAGTTTTTAAAGGATGGATATAACACAAACTATGGAAAAGACTTTCTAGAATGGTATCAAGGAGTTCTGCAAGACCATGCAAAGCGTATTGGAGCATTAGCTCATCAAGCCTTTGATCCGGTGTTTAATGTGCCTGTAGGAGCTAAAATAGCAGGGATACACTGGCAATATAATAATCCAACAATGCCTCATGCTGCTGAAAAGCCAGCGGGTTATAATAACTAGAGTACGTTATTAGACTCATTTAAAACAGCCAAGCTAGATTTGACGTTTACGTGCTTAGAAATGGTTGATAGCGGGACATATCCTGAGTATTCAATGCCAAAAACGTTAGTAAAAGAAGTTGCAAGCCTAGCAAACGCAAAAGGGATTGTATTAAATGGTGAAAATGCTTTAAGTATCGGAAGTGAAGAGCAGTATAAACGCGCAGCTGAAATGACATTTAACTATAACTTTGCGGGCTTTACGCTTTTAAGATTCTATGATGTTATTAATAACTCAACGCGTATGAGCCAGTTTAATCAGCACTTAAATATAAAACCGGTTGCACAGACAATGGTTGTTAAAAATGCACCTACATCGTCTGGAGAGAGTGTTTACATCGTCGGAGATCGTCCTGAACTTGGACAGTGGGACACAATCGCTTATCCAATTAAACTCTCTTACAACTCAACGTACGGAGATTGGAGAGGAACCGTTAATTTCCCAGCCGATTGAAGCGTTCAGTTCAAAGCGATTATCAAGCGCTCGGATGGCTCATTAAAATCATGGCAACCAACCCAGCAGTATTGGAATGTTCCAGGAACGCCTACAACGTATACGAATAATTGGTAAGAAGAAAGCACCCATGCCAGCATGGGTGCTTATTTTTATTTCCAGTTCTCCTCAATAAACTCATCGCGGCCAGATTTAGCACGATCTTCTTTGTAGTGCTTAGGGTTTTTCTTATGAAAATCCTGATGATAATCTTCCGCTGCATAGAATTCAGAGGCAGGAAGAACCGCTGTTACGATAGGATTTTTAAAGCGGCCGCTATCGGCAACGGCTTGTTTTGATTCCTCTGCTTCCGTACGCTGTTGTTCATTATGGTAAAAAATTGCTGTTCTGTATTGAGGGCCACGATCTTGGAACTGACCGTCTGGATCAGTTGGATCGATTTGTGGCCAATAAAGGTCTAATAAGCGCTTGTAAGGGAATACTTCCGGGTCAAACGTGATTTGTACAGCCTCATAATGACCTGAAGTACCTGATTTTACCTGCTCATAAGTTGGGTTTTCTACGGTACCACCTGTGTATCCTGATACAATACCATGAATGCCTTCTAGTTCATCGAAGGGTGTAACCATACACCAAAAGCATCCACCTGCAAACGTTGCTTTTTCCATATAAATCCCTCATTCTCTTTATAATTATGTTCTGTATTATAACAAAACAGAGCGGATAGAGCGAATAATTGATTTACCTAGTAGATTGGTTGAGAAGAAGGAATTATGTAGCAAAACAAAGCTAGCTATGAATAGTTGAGAATGCAGAAGAGGAAAGAAGAAAAAAGTGATAAAATAAAAAGGATATATGTCTAGCTTACATATAGCCACGAGTAGTTAGTTATGTATGCTCAAAAGCGTATTGAATACGTTTTTGCAAGTCATATAAGAAGAATAAACTGAGAAATTTACTAGTTATCCACAGAAAAGATGGATAAGTACGAATAAATATACAATAGGAGAGTAAAAAATGATACAAGATAACCTCATCCTAGAGCATTATGGATTAAATGAGCTGAACTTTGAAACAATTAAAAGTTATCGAGATAAGTTTGCTGCAGTAAAGCCAGATCATCCTTGGAACGTCCTTGAAACCAAAGAGTTTCTTTATAAGGTAGGAGCATGGGGAAAAGCGAGAGACACTCATAAAGAAGGTGTAACGCTTGCGGGCTTGCTTATGTTTAGTGAAGAGAGAATGATTACAGAAATTTTACCACAATACTTTTTAGAGTATCGAGAAAGCGATGCACAAGGTGGATGGAATGAACGATTCACATCCCAGGACGGTACATGGTCTGGAAATTTATATGACTTTTACTTTTATGTTACAGAGCAAGTCTATAAACATCAGCCAAATGGTGAGATCGCTTCCTCATTAGTTGAGGTAGTTACGAACATGTTGCTACATGCAGACTATAATGGAGAAGGTGGATTAACATTCGAATACAATCAGCAGAGCTGCGTATTTTCTAATCCAGGATTATTTCGAATTCCTGTGGATAAGGTGTTCATAACAAAGATGAGTAATTTAAGAAATCCGCATTTATTTAAGCTATTTCGACTACTAAATTTATGTGAACGTTCTGGAAGCGGCTTAACCGCTCTCCACGATAAATGGAAATCATACGGCTACGAGCTTCCAACTATTGATCAAGATGTCTATCTAAAGAGGACAACTCTCAGTCTACCTATGTCTTTTCCAGAAGGACAGAAAGAGTCTGGAAATCAAACGACTTCGACTTTATCGTTTAATAACAATACGGGAAATAAAACAGGAGATGTCGAATCGACCGGAGAATTTGTTGAAAAAAGTAGCTACTATAATAAAATTGAAAACTCCTTTAATAAAGATGATTCACATTTAATAGAGGAGTTCAAGGGTAAAAATATAGGAGTTAGTCCTGCTGATATAGGAGATAACCCCTATAATAAAGAAGAGTGGTCCTACAATAAAAATAATTACTCCTATAATAAAAAAGATGTTTTAATTTCAGATTTAGAAGATGAAAATAGCGTTCTATGGAATCTAGCTGAAATAGCAAGGCGCAAAAAGCGATTAAGTCCAGCAAAAATGGAAGAAGTTATTGTTTCGCTATGCGCACAGCAGCCTCTTAGGCTAAAAGATTTAGCTCATTTACTAGATCGTACGCCTGATGGAGTAAGAAACAATTACTTATCTAAAATGTTGCGCAAAGGTAAGCTTCAGCTTAAATATCCTGAACAGCCTAACCATCCAAAGCAAGCTTACTTAATCGAAGGTTATAGAAGGGAGGAATAAGTGTGAAGTGAAAAGTTGTTGGTTTATTTGTAGGGATGCTCGCTTTATTGAGTTCAACGAGTTGTGCTGCTAGTAGTGGTGAAGAAGTAGATGATACGTTTTTTTCAACATGGTTGTGGGATACGACTCGTATTGAACAGAATCCAGCCCAGTTGGTAAAAGATATTCAAAAAAAGAAGGTAAACCGTGTATATTTGCAAATTAACCATGAGGTACCTATCTTGGCATATCAACGTTTTATAAAATCTGCAAACAGTATCGGAATAACTGTCTATGCTTTAGATGGCAGTCGTACATGGGCAACGTCAGGTCAATCAGATTATGCAGCCTTTTGGGACTGGATTGGATACTACCAAGAAGAAGTAGCAGTTGATGAGCGCTTTAAAGGCGTTCATCTAGATGTTGAGCCGTATTTATTGCCGAATTGGGAAAAGAATCAGCTGCAAATCGTTAGTGCGTATGAAGAAATGATACGAGACGCTGCTAATCGGGCTAAAGCGCTTCAGGTGCCAGTAGGAGCTGACATTCCATTTTGGTTTGATGAAATAGATTCAACCACTGAATCAGATAGCCTTGCTTACTCCGTCATTAAGATGGTTGATGAAGTAACAATAATGGCTTATCGCAATAAAGCGAAGGGGGAAAATGGATTTATTGAGCTTACAAAGAATGAACGTAGGTGGGGATCGGTGTTTTCGACTCCTATTGAAATTGGATTGGAAACCGTGCCTTCAACGGAAGGGAAGTTTATTTCGTTTGCTTCTAAAGGTGAGGCAGCTATGATGCAAGAAATTCAAGAAATGATTGTTATAGTAGATGATAAATCCACCCGTTTCAGCATTCATCATTTTGATAGTTGGGTGAACATGAAAAAATAAGCCGGCTAGCTGTTAAAGCTAACCGGCTTGTCCAATTAGGGGAGAATATGATTCTAGTATGGTCGGGTGTAAACAAATTTATACACAGCTTATTTATAAAAATAAAAAAAGCAACCATCCGAAAATGGTTACTCAATACAAAGGGGGGGGAACTTACTAATAGCATTCCCGCTTTTTTCCTTTATATGCACATAGTGATGAAAAAATTAAAATAATTTTGTTGTCCACGTTTCGCAGTTCCATACGTCCGTTACAACGTCTTCATAAAACTCAGGTTCGTGACAAATAAGCAAAATGCTTCCTTTGTATTCTTTTAAAGCACGCTTTAATTCTTCCTTGGCATCTACGTCTAAGTGGTTGGTAGGCTCATCGAGAACAAGAATGTTGGTTTCATTGTTAATGAGCTTACATAGGCGAACCTTTGCTTTTTCTCCACCGCTTAATACTTCAACTTTACTTTCAATATGCTTCGTTGTTAAACCGCATTTCGCAAGCGCAGCGCGAATTTCGTACTGCGTAAAGTGAGGGAATTCATTCCAGACTTCTTCAATACATGTGTTATAATTGGTTTTTTTGATTTCTTGTTCAAAGTAGCCGATGTGCTGATAGTCTCCTTTTTCAACAGAACCAGATAGCGGTTTGATTTCACCTAAAATACTTTTTAATAGCGTTGTTTTACCAATTCCGTTCGCACCGGATAATGCGATTTTCTGACCACGCTCCATGCGGAGATTCAGTGGTTTTGATAACGGCTCGTCATACCCAATGACTAAATCTGTTGTTTCGAAAATCAGCTTGCTGGATGTACGTGCAGGTTTGAAGTTGAATTCTGGTTTCGGACGCTCTTGAGCAAGCTCAATAACCTCCATTTTATCAAGCTTCTTTTGTCGAGACATTGCCATGTTTCGTGTCGACACACGAGCTTTGTTTCGAGCCACAAAATCCTTTAAATCAGCCATTTCTTGCTGTTGCTTTTTGTAAGCTGCTTCTAGCTGCTGTTTTTTCATTTCATAGATTTTCATAAAATCATCGTAGTCGCCTACATAGCGATTCAACTCTTGATTTTCCATATGATAAATAAGGTTAATAACGCTATTTAAAAATGGAATATCATGCGAGATTAAAATAAATGCATTTTCGTATTCCTGTAGGTAACGTTTCAACCATTCAATATGCTGCTCATCTAAATAGTTAGTGGGCTCATCAAGTAAAAGAATCTCTGGTTTTTCTAACAAGAGTTTCGCAAGAAGGACTTTTGTACGCTGCCCACCGCTTAAGTCTTGCACATCACGCTCTAATCCGATATCTTCTAGCCCTAGCCCTCTAGCGATTTCTTCAACCTTAGCATCAATGACATAGAAATCATTATTCGTTAATAAATCCTGGATTGTACCCACTTCTTCCAGAAGCTTTTCTAGTTCTTCAGGAGAGACGTCAGCCATTTTTTCATATAGTCCGTTCATCTGCGCTTCTAAGTCAAATAAGTATTGAAACGCACCTTTTAAAACGTCGCGGATTGTTAATCCCTTTTCAAGAGAAGTGTGCTGGTCAAGGTAACCGACACGAACTTTTCTAGACCACTCAACTTTTCCGGCATCCGGCTCGAGCTTTCCTGTAATAATGTTCATAAACGTTGATTTACCTTCTCCGTTTGCTCCGATTAAACCTACGTGTTCACCTTTTAACAGGCGAAATGAAACATCATTAAAAATTGCGCGATCACCAAAGCCATGACTTAAATTTTTAACCGTTAGTACGCTCATGTTTACACACCTTTTCTATTTAAAATCAATCGATGATTGTTTATCTATCAGTAATCCACCCCCGATTATAGCGAAATTAGAGAGATAAATCCATGCTAATATTATGTCATTCCGTAACAGGTGATGTTTAGGCGGTTGTTTCAGAAAAAAAGAATGAATAAATGTTTCAGACTCGATTGTTTCTATTTCATGCTTCATAATAAGAAACAAGGATATAGGTTGAAGCAAGGGGGAGCAGATAGTGGAGATTCAAAACATTTTGGTCACAAGCCGCATGTATAAAGAATTAGAGGGTATCATTGAAAGAGAAGATAAGCGAGGCAAGACTTTTCGCTACGTTGATGAAAAAAATATAAACGATGAGGACTTGAAGTGGGCAGATGCTTATATGAGCTTTTATCCTGTTGAAAACTTTGCCTTTCATCAAATGAAGTGGGTTCATTCTTTAGGAGCAGGTGTAGATCGCTACGTCAAATTAGATAGTTGGAAAGACGATGTTATTTTGACAAGAACCGTTTGCTCATTTGGAGCGAGAATGAGCGAGTATTGTTTAAGCTATATGCTGAGTGAGCTTCAGTACCATGTTGCTTTTCAAAAAGCACAGCGTGAAAAGAAATGGGAGCCATTGGAACCTGTTTTGTTATCAAGTCAAAAAGTTGTTATTTATGGAACTGGTGAAATTGGACAGTCTATTGCAGAAATGTTAAAAAGGTTTGGTGTCCAAGTAACAGGAGTTTCTCGAAGTGGCAAAAGCAACCAACATTTTCATCAGGTTGTAGCAACAGGTGATGAAGCATCGCATGTAAAACAAGCAGATTGGATCATTAATACACTGCCGCTAACGCCTGAAACGAATCGTATGTTTAATGCGGAGTGGATGAATATTTTACAAGGTGCATACTTTATTAATGTAGGAAGAGGCGCAACGGTTGATACGGTATCACTTATAGAAGCTATCAATACGAGAAGAATTAAAAAGGCATTTTTAGATGTGTTTGAAGTGGAACCGCTACCTCAATCTGATATGCTATGGGAGCATGAGAACATCGTAATTACACCTCATATTTCGGCTGTTACGACGCCTAAAGAAGCGGTTGCTTGTTTTTTTGATACGCTAGATCGAATTGAAGCGGACAAACCGTTAGAAAATAAAGTAGATCTTAATCGAGGATACTGACGTATAAAATAAACATTGTAAAAAGCTTTTAATTCAAGGTAATGGTATACTGAAGAATGCTTGCGGTTAAAAGCAAGAAGTTGTTCTTCTAGGAGTGAACAAAATTGAACAAACAAGACTTGATGATAAAAGCGAGTGAATTTATTCACCTTTGTTATATAGAGCTTGATAGAGCCGAAGAAACTGCTGAGCGTTTAGTGCAGGTTCAAAAAGAAATTGAAGAAACAGGAACGTACACTCACACGTTTGATGAGCTTGAACATGGTGCTCGAATGGCTTGGAGAAACAGCAACAAATGTATCGGTCGCTTATTTTGGCAGTCTCTTCACGTGTTTGATGAGCGTGAAGCATCAACTGTTGAAGAAGTACGCGATGCTCTTTATAAGCATATTGAGTATGCGACTAACGATGGGAAAATTCGCTCAACGATTACGGTTTTTAAACCAAAAGCAGGTGAGAAAGAGCCGGTACGAATCTGGAATCATCAGCTGCTGAGGTACGCAGGCTATGAAATGGAATATGGACAGCTTGGTGATGCCGCATCCAATGAATTTACGAAAGTGTGCCAAGAGTTAGGTTGGGAAGGAGCCGGTACGCACTTTGATTTGCTTCCTTTAGTTATTCAAGTGAATGGGGAGAAGCCGCAGTGGTTCTCGATTCCTAAGGAACTTGTCAAGGAAGTCACTATTACTCACCCAGAGATAGCAGGATTTGCTGATCTACAGCTTAAATGGTATGGAGTGCCGATGATTTCTGATATGAATCTGGAAATTGGTGGGATTGAATATATAGCTGCACCGTTTAACGGCTGGTATATGGGCACAGAAATTGGCGCGCGTAATTTAGCGGATACAGATCGTTATAATATGCTTCCTAAAGTTGCCTCTATTATGGGGTTAGATACTCGCTATAACGCAACGCTATGGAAGGATAAAGCGCTTGTTGAACTAAATGTGGCCGTCCTGTCTTCTTTTAAAGAGCAAGGTGTCAGTATCGTTGATCATCATACAGCTGCCCAGCAGTTTCGCTTATTTGAAGAGCGTGAAGAGAAAAATGGACGAGAAGTAACGGGGAACTGGACGTGGCTCACCCCACCAGTTTCACCAGCGACGACGCATATTTTTCACAAGCCTTATAAAAACAAGGTGCTGTCACCGAATTATTTTTATCAGAAAAAACACTAGTGTTGCATAAATGTTGACGCAATTTTCAGTTTAATGTTTTTTCCTGTTTAGAGCCAAAAAAGTAAATACCTTATTAAAGGTGGCTCCATCCATTTGGAAATTATGTACAATTAGACTTGTGCGACGACGACAATTTATTTTTAAGGAACGGTTTTTCCTTTAATCTTTCGTATCCAGATATGTGCCGGTTTCCATAACGAAGCCCTTAAAAAACGGCTAATCTGTAGCGTTTTTCGCTTACTTTTTGTTTCGATTTGCGCAATTACATTTAGGCAAAAAACAATCAGTGCGATAAACACTTGGTTTTGAATGGCCCATTCACT
>NZ_KQ758721.1:0-9353 GCF_001457055.1 Priestia veravalensis
TCACTGACTGCACGCAGACTCTCGGTTTCGTTGAGTTGTGCGAATACGAGTAATTTCAAGAATGAAGCAATGTACAGCTTCTTTGTATAGGAATTTAATTGATAGCTTTCAACCAATTCCTCGAGTTTTGTGGAGAAAATCGGTGAAAACCATTGTTCAAATGATGTTTTTCGTGTAAACTTATCCATGCTTATTGTCCTTTATTTTGGATTTGGATGGTTTATTACCACCCAACCATTATAAAGGATTTTTTTGTGCATGAATAATATTGCAGAAAATTCAGATTTATAAAGGGCTTTGAATTATTTTAATGCGACGCTAGTGATGATGGTAATGTATTTTTTGAAGGGCTGAACTTAATCGATATAAAACGCATTGTGGGACCTGCATACAAACAATGGGATGATAAATTATTTTATCATTATGTAGAAAAATTTGAGTTACCACAAAAAAGGCTATTAAGACTTTTTCAAAAGGAATGCAGATGAAAGCATCTTTAGCAATAGCTTTATCCCATCATGCCGAATTAATCATTATGGACGAACCTACAGCAGGCTTGGATCCTATCTTTAGGAGAGAACTGTTGAATCTGTTACAAGAGTTAATGGTCGATGGTAATCGAACTTTGTTTTTCTCCACTCATATTACAACTGATTTAGATCGTATTGCCGATTATATTGCCTTCATACAAAGAGGAGAATTGATTTTTAATCAATCAATACTAGATATCGCAGAGAACTATGCAGTTGTTAAGGGAGGACTAGATTTACTGGATAGAGACACAGAAAAAAGCTTTGTTCATCTAAATCGTGGTCCGACGGGGTTTGTGGCATTAACAGATAATCGAAAAGAAGTGGATCAGGTATTTGGTGATAGTGTTGTGATCGAACATGCGACATTAGAAGATATTATGTACTACACAAAAGGAGGAATGCAATATGTTTAATTTAATAAGACGTGATGCAATCCTTCAGAAAAGGCAACTCTTAGTATTTATCCCTTTTATCGTATTTTTTATTGTGATGAATATAGACTCTGTTTTCATTTTTCTCGTCGCTAGTATTTTTATCCCGTTTAATGCATATGCATATGATGAAAAAGCAGAGACAAATATATTATTAAATTCCTTACCTTATACACGAAAGGAAATCATTGCATCACGCTATATTGGAGCAGTTGTGTATATGTTAGCGTCTATTCTACTGACAAGTGCAGCCTTGTTTCTTTTTAATAAACCATTTACACTTACAGATATTGCCGTTGGGAGTGGTTTTTTCTTGCTGTTTGCTGCTTTCACCTTTCCATTGTTCTATATGCTTAAGCCTGGCTATATTACAACAGTTGTTATTATCAGTTTTCTTGTTTTATCAGCCATAGGGCCTAGAGTCGTTACCTTTCTAGCGGAACATTTAACCAGTATAACAGATTTTATTATCAATTTATCCCTTCCAACTTTATATACAGGAGCGACCATTTTTATTCTTGTTGTCTATTTAGCCTCATGGGGAGTTGCGACAGTGATTTACCAGCGAAAAGTGTTTTAATATAAAATTCTTCACTGCCAACAAAAGATGTAGGTACATCACTATAACAGACTGAAAAACTGGAGAAGCCACCAGTAAGTGAAAGAGAAGTTATCCATCAGTGGGGGAAACGAAAGTCTCCATTGATGGGAAATTTCTCTCTTTTTTTCAATATAGATTGCTCTATACATACAAGCTGATGTTCTGCAAGGTTCCAAAACTTGTGGATTAGAAGCTTGAAAGAAAATTACGTTTTAATAACAATTGGCCCAAAGATCATTCTTAAAATAAGAATATTTTTTGGTAACAAATCCTTTTTTTAATGTAAATAAGTTACAAAGAGTAAGAACGGAAACCTTTTACTAAAAAAGTACTCCTGTTATAATACAAATAAAGATTCGATGTAATAACGAGAATAAGGGGGATACTAATGACTGGTAAAGTAGATACAAAGGAAGTGTGGACACGATTTATTCAAGAAGGATCTTTAGAACCAGCAAATTTAATTCCAGAGATTGAAGAATCTTGGCATCTTTGCCGGCAAAAAGGCTTAAACCCACATGATGGCATAACTGATTGTATCTTGACCCCAGAGGAATTCGAAGAAAGATTGGCAGAAAATGAATTATTAATTACTTTAGCTAAGCAAAATGTTAAGCGTTTACAAAAAATTTTACGAGGCTGGCGTTTTGTCATTATTTTAACAGATAAAGATGGGTACATATTATATAAAGAAGGGGAAAATTCTATTAGCATTGCAGCAGAAACGATCCGATTTAAAGAAGGAGCAAAATGGGGAGAAATAGAAGTGGGAACTAATGCAATTGGTCTCGCGGCAAGATATAAAAAACCCATGATGGTTAGAGGGTATGAACATTTTTCGAAAGCATCTCAACAATGGAATTGTTCTGCCGCGCCAATTTTTAACCAGCATAAAGAAATGATAGGAGTTTTGAATGTATCTAGTCTCTATCAATCTATTAACCAGCCATATGTGTTAGCATGTGTTAAGCTTATTGCTGATTCCATTTCACTAGATTGGAAAAAAAAGATGCACGAGGATATGGAGTTTTTGCTGCGAACAACTTTCCAAAGCAGTGGACAATACATTGTTTGTACCATTGATAAATACATTTGTGCCCTTCCAAAAAATCTTCAGCAAAAATATCAAAATTGGATTGGCAGTTCATTAAGTCGATTCGCGCAAGAGACTGGTGCAGTATCTGCCGTACATATTCCGATTATGCACCACCATCGACTCATTGGATATCGAATACCTCTCCGTGCGGAAACAGGCTTTGTTTGGAATGGAAGTAGAGGTTTAAGCAAAAGTTACAAACAAGTCCTGGAATCTATTAAAAATGTCGCACCCACGGATACTACGGTACATTTAGTAGGAGAAACTGGTGTTGGCAAAAAGTTTCTTGCTAGTTGTATTCATGAAAATAGCCCAATATCAACGGCCCCTTTTTATAAATTACACTGTTCGATGCTTACTAAGGATATTCTTCAAAGGTTTCTTTCTACAAATCTGCAGCGTTTGACTAAGAAAAGGCATCAAGTGGTCGAGGAAGCAACGATTTTTTTGGAAGAGATTGGAGAACTTTCGATTCCCTCCCAGCAAATGCTTTTAACCATCTTACAGGAAAAGGAAAGACAACATCACAAATCCTATCGTTTTATCACATCTTCCACGAAAGATATCCGTGATCTAGTGGAGCAAGGGATAATAGATCAAGATTTATTCTATTATATTTATGCCTATCCCATTTATCTTAGTCCTTTGCGTGAACGAAACGAAGATATAATTGCTCTGATTGATTACTATTGTGACAAGAACAATTGGCATCCAGAGTGGAGAATAAATTGGAAATTACTATTTTCAAAGGGACAATGGTATGGAAATGTGCGAGAATTATATAATACTCTAGATCGATGCAGAATTTTATATAAAGAGGATGCGCCAACTGAAGAACAGTTGTATGAGCAAGTAAGGATCGCAGAAAAACATATGCAAAAATCATACCATAGAAAGGATCCGAAGACTAAATTTGAAATTCAGGCAATTACAAACGCATTAAAAAAACACCATGGAAATGTGTCAGAAGCAACAAAAGAACTAAATATGTCTCGTGCGACTCTTTATAGAAAAATAAAAAAATATCAAATAAAAAATTTTTTATAAATGTTCACATTCTCAGTTTGGAAGATAGTGAGACAAAAATGAGACAAATTTATATGATTGGAGAATAAATAAGACAACCGAAATGGTGGTCTTGCACATTCTCCAATCTTTTTTTCGTTTAATAATAAATAGTTTTCTTCAAAGAAATTATTGCTTAAGAAAGTATGCGTATTTTTTAATAAAATGATGGTGAGAAAAGTGAGAAATAATGAGAAAATCTGTCTCGTTTCAATCGATAACAAAGGTTAGAAATGTTGATTTATCAGCATTTTAAGCGCTTTCGAAAATAGAAAATATGTTGTATCATCGAAGTGTGTTAATACTGGAATATAGAATGGAGGAAAGAAAATGAAGAAAGAAACTGCTTATTGGGCCTATACGAAAATGAATGAAATTAGGAAGTTTGAAGATCAAGTTCATAAGATCTTTTCAACTGGGGCAATCCCAGGTTTTGTTCACTTATATGCAGGAGAAGAAGCGATTGCTGTAGGTGTATGTGCACATTTAACGAATAAAGATTATATAACGAGTACACATAGAGGTCATGGTCATTGTCTGGCTAAAGGCTGTGACTTAAATAGTATGATGGCAGAGATTTTTGGAAAAGAAACAGGGATATGCAAAGGCAAAGGAGGTTCTATGCATATTGCTGACCTTGACGTTGGCATGTTAGGGGCTAATGGCATTGTCGGTGGAGGATTTCCGCTTGCAGCTGGTGCGGCTTTAACAGCTTATGTAGAGGGAACAGACAACGTAACTGTCTGCTTTTCTGGAGATGGTTCCAATAATCATGGAACATTTCATGAAGCAATTAACATCGCTTCAATCTTAAAGCTGCCTGTTGTTTTTGTAGTAGAAAATAACGGTTTCGGGGAAGCCACTCCATATCATTATTCTACTTCCTGTAAACAAATTATTGATCGTGCACCAGGCTATAGTATTCCAGGAGTGAGAGTAGATGGAAAAGACTTAGTAGCTGTTTATAATGCTGCTAAAGATGCAGTGGAACGAGCCAGAAATGGAGAAGGTCCAACTCTTATTGAAGCGGTTACGTATCGAAATTATGGTCACTTTGAAGGAGATGCACAAAAATATAAATCAGAAACAGATCGTGAGAAGTGGCCAGTAGATGAAGATTGTATTGAAATCTTTAAAGCATATGCTTTTGCCAATGACTTGTTAACGGAAACAGAAGTGGAACAAATTGAGAACGAAGTGGAAAAGGCAGTGGACAATGCAGTAGAATTTGCAAAAAATAGTAAACAGCCTGACCCATCCATGTTACTAGATGATGTGTATGTCAACTACAAATAATAAAAGAATGAGGTGAAGGAAGAATGGGAAGAAAGATTACATTTTCACAAGCTATCAATGAAGCAATGGATATTGCCATGGAGAGAGATAATAAAGTTATCTTAATAGGAGAAGATGTTGCAGGTGGTGCAACCGTTGACCACTTACAAGACGAAGAAGCATGGGGCGGTGTTTTTGGTGTTACCAAGGGATTAGCAAATAAATATGGCCGTAAACGAGTTATCGATATGCCGATTGCAGAAGCGGGATATATGGGAGCAGCTGTAGCGGCAGCAGTTACTGGTTTACGTCCGATTTCAGAATTAATGTTTAACGACTTTATTGGAAGCTGTTTAGATGAAGTGCTTAATCAGGGAGCGAAAATGCGTTATATGTTTGGTGGAAAAGCAAGAGTGCCTTTAACTATTCGTACAAACCATGGCGCCGGTGCAAGTGCGGCCGCACAGCATTCCCAGACTTTATATGGTATGTTTACCGCTATTCCAGGTTTGAAGGTAGTTGTGCCATCTAATCCATATGATGCAAAAGGTTTATTACTTTCAGCAATTGAAGACGATGATTTAGTTGTATTCTTTGAAGATAAAACCCTGTATAGCATGAAAGGGGAAGTGCCGGAGGGATACTATACCATTCCGCTTGGAAAAGCAGAAGTGAAGAGAGCAGGTAGTGATCTTACCATTGTGGCAATTGGAAAAATGGTCCATGTTGCGATGGAAGCAGCAGATATTTTAGCAAGTAAAGGAGTGGAAGTGGAAGTAATCGATCCTCGTTCATTATCTCCACTTGAAGAAGAACCAATTTTGGAGTCTGTCGAAAAAACAGGAAGGCTAATTATTGTAGATGAAGCAAATCCACGCTGTAGTGTAGCAGCCGATATCGCAGCACTTGTCGCTAATAAAGGGTTTGATTATTTAGATGCTCCAATTAAAACAATAACGGCCCCACATACTCCAGTTCCATTTGCAACTAATTTAGAGCAATTATATATACCAAACGCAGAAAAAGTTATCAATACGGCATATGAATTAATTAATGAATTAACTTTAGCTCGATAAGTGGAGGTGAAAATATGTCAACTGCTATTGTGATGCCGAAATTAGGAATGACCATGAAAGAAGGAACCATTGTGGAGTGGTTAAAACAGCCTGGAGAATCCGTCTCGGAAGGAGAAGGTGTGGCTGTTATTAGCTCAGAAAAACTAACAAGTGAAGTAGAGGCGCCAACAGATGGAGTACTTCTTACAATCATTGAAGAAGTCGATAATGAAGTAGAAGTTGGAAAGCCAATTGGAATAATAGGTAATGAAAAGGAAGCGGAAAGTGAAAGTAGTCAAGATGTTAGGGAAGGAAAAGATGCAGCATTAGAGGAGAATGCGCCGGCGCGACAAGAGGCGGAAGTAAAAGGGGAAGATACAAATAAGCGAATTCGGATATCTCCTGCTGCAAGAAAACTTGCCCAACAACTGCGAGTGGATACACAAAATGTTAAAGGAACAGGACCAAATAATCGAATCACGCGAAGAGATATTCAAGCATTTGCTGACAAGCGTGGAGAAGAAAAAGTACCAACAAAACCAAAAGTGGAGCAAGAAACTAAAACTATTGTACAACCAGATGTACAAACAACAGGCGTAAAAAGCGAAAAGTTATCTGTTATGCGTCAAACAATTGCAAAACGAATGCAGCAAAGCTTGTCTACAACTGCTCAATTAACATTACATCGAAAAGCAGAAATTAATGCCCTGCTAGATTTTCAAAAGGATATTAAGAAACAAGTAACGGAAAGCGAACTAGATGTCCGATTAACTTTAACGGTGCTTATTGCCAGAGCTGTTACATTAAGCTTGCGTGATAAGTCATTTATGAATACTCATTTAATTGATGGTCAATTATATTTATTTGATGAGGTGCATTTAGGAATTGCAACATCTTTAGATGCCGGTTTAGTCGTTCCAGTAGTTAAAAATGCAGAGCGGCTTCCGCTTGGGGAATTAGCAAAAGCTATATCGTCTGTAACGGAAAAAGCAAGAAATGGACAATTACCAGGATATGAATTAACGGGATCAACTTTTACTATTTCTAATTTAGGCCAACAGGGAATTGAATATTTTACCCCAGTCCTAAATACCCCTGAAACAGGTATTCTTGGTGTAGGAACATTTATTGAGGAATTAACACTAGAAAATGAAACCGTAAAAACAGTGAAAAAATTGCCTTTAAGCTTAACCTTTGATCACCAAGTGCTTGATGGAGCACCAGCAGGAGATTTCTTGAATCGTGTTGTTTATTATCTAGAGCATCCATATTTACTAGTGTTATAGATAAAAAGAGTGTAAAAAGTAGATAGGCGTGCAAATGAAAAATGAATGCAGCTCTATTCCATGTTAGATAGCACCATTTATTGAATGTTTGAGAAATTTAAGAAGCGGGGCAGTACGACTTTTCTCTGTAATCGTGCTGCTATCTTAAAAGTCCAATTCAATATGGTAGCTTTAGGTACGAAACATGAATACTTATCGTTGGGATTAGCTCATCATTTTTCTGTGAGCTCTCCGTAGAAGGAAGGGAATCAAGAATGAAGAAATATGATGTCGTTATCCTAGGTGGGGGTACGGGAGGATATGTAGCAGCAATACGTGCCTCGCAAAAAGGAAAGACAGTTGCAGTAATAGAAAAGGATAAGCTTGGTGGAACTTGTCTTCACCGTGGATGTATTCCAAGTAAAGCATTATTGCGTACAGCAGAAGTATTTTCTACATTTAAAAATGCTGGAAGCTTCGGGGTAGACGTAAGTGGAAATATAGCGGTGAATTTTCCAAAAGCACAAAAAAGAAAAGAAATGATTGTGCGCCAATTAGAAGCTGGGATAAAAGGATTGATGCAAAAAGGAAAAATTGATGTCTATGAAGGGACCGGTTTTTTCCACTCTAATTCTATTTTGAAGATCACTGATCGAGCAGGAAAAGAAACAAGTATTGAAGCAAAAAATACTATTATCGCAACAGGTTCAAAGCCAAGATCCCTGCCAGGCTTACCCTTTGATGAGAAGCAAATTCTTTCATCAGACGGGGCGCTGTCACTAAAAGAATTACCGAAGAGTATCATCATCGTTGGTGGAGGGGTCATTGGCATGGAATGGGCCTCTTTACTAAATGATTTCGGTGTAAAAGTTACCGTTTTAGAATATAGCCCGCGAATTGTCCCGACAGAAGAAGAGGACATTTCACAAGAATTACAAAAAATTTATACGAAGAAAAAAGTACAGATTGTAACCAATGCTTTAGTTGATGCAAAAAGCTGTCGATTAACAGAAAAAGGGGTGCAAATCAGTGCCGAAGTAAATGGAAAAACAGATATCTTTTCTGCAGAAAAACTGCTTGTCTCCGTTGGAAGAAGTCCTGTAGTGGAGGGAATTGGTTTAGAAAATACTGCAGTTAAACTGGAAAAAGGCGCAATCGTTGTAGATAAAAATTGTCGTACACATGATCATAAAATATTTGCGATTGGAGATTGTATCCCAACACTTCAATTAGCCCATGTTGCCATGCATGAGGGTATTCTTGCAGTAGATACAATTGTTGGGGAAGAAACATATTTGATTTCATATGAACAAATACCTCGATGTATTTATACCGCACCTGAAATTGCAAGTGTAGGGATATCCGAAGCAGCAGCTAAAGCAAGAGGATATGAAGTCAAAGTTGGATATTTTCCGTTCCAAGCAATTGGAAAAGCACTTGTTCATGGAGAAAAAGAAGGGTTCACAAAGATAATTGCCGATAAGAATACAGATGATATTCTTGGGATAACGATTATTGGTCCACATGCTACTGATTTAATTGGCGAGGCTGCATTAGGTCAAATGCTCGAAGCAACGCCTTGGGAAATTGCCCATACCGTTCATGCCCATCCAACTTTATCAGAAGTATTAGGAGAAGCTGCTTTGGCAGTAGATGGCCTATCTCTTCATATGTAATGACAATTGGCTGACCTGTACGATTGGTGTAGATAATGATAATTTGCAAGTATCTATTTAACCTGTGCAGAATAGTGTCTGCCCAGGTATTATTTACGGATTGTAAAAAGGATAAAGAAGTATTTTTAATACGATTGTTCTCCTTTCATTTCTAGCTGCGGAAAGCAGAATTTTTGCAAGAAACCTTGTCATCCGTTAAGCTGAAAGTAAGTTTATTTCCATTCTTATATAGGAATAGTATATATAGGAAAGTAACAAAAGGCGGTTCTGGTGCAAAAATCACTCGTTAGAAACATAGAGTGTGAGTTTCCTTTAAATTGCTAACTTATGAAGCTAATCCAAACAACTTATGGATG
>NZ_KQ758722.1:0-9057 GCF_001457055.1 Priestia veravalensis
CAGCGCGGCTTGCTTTAAAATATCATTCTCCATCTCTAATTGCTTATTACGTTTCCTAAGTTCCTGCAGCTCTTTCTGTTCGGGGCTGAGGTTATCCTTTTCTTTGAAGGAACCAGAGGACTTACTTTGATTAATCCACTTATCAAGCGAAGATGGTGTTAACTCATATTCTCGAATGATGTCTTTACGAGGCTTTCCATTCTGATATAGCTGCACGATCTGTTGCTTAAATTCTTCGGTAAACGTTCGACGTACTTTTTTTGTCATGTAGATTCTCCTCATAACTGATTAGTATAGTTAATTCTACTTGACCTTAAAATTTCTGTCTAACTAAGTATAGCCGATCCAAATTTTAAAAAAGAATCTTTTAAGACGTATCAAAAGTAATAGACCTTTTTATACTTTTTGTCCTAAGGGTTCTGAAAGAAAAACAAATACGTTCTTATAAAACGATTTATACACCCTTGGTATCATAAGGTTTATCGTACAGATGAATATCCTAAAATACATAGAAGAGCAGCTTTTTCATAATAAAACCCTCAGATATTTAAACTATCTGGGGGTTAAGCAGGGAAAGCTAAAAATAGTTTTTAGTCATTTTTTTTATCTAATTTAATGTACATATAGGCAAGGAATAAAAGTAATGCAATACTAATTAGGAAAATAATACAGGAATCTATTGCTTCACTTATACTAGATTTGAATGTTTGGTTATAAATGACAAATGCAAATCCGACAATAGCTATTAACATTTGATATGTTCTTTTCTTACTAAACATATAAAAATCTCCTTTAACTTTAAGAAGCTACTCCAAGAATATAGTAGATCTTACTTTAAACAGGGATTAATAAACGTGTACCTCTACCTAAGAGTGCTTATAATGAGTTAAAAGCGTCTAATAATTCTTTTAGATGCTTGTTTTTGTGTAACTATTAATTAGTACATAAACATAACTAAAACCATAAAGATAGGGATGCTTAGCAACAAGGAAGCTCCATTTACAGCAGTACCATTCTTAGATAATTTAAATACAATTGCAACACCTACCGTAAAAATTATCATTGAAGTATTTTCATTAATGCCCATTGAGTCTGGTAGTACTGCAGCAGTTAAGAATAAAAAAATTGCAAGTATAATAGTTGTAATTGTCACTCTCAAAGCCACTTTGGAAGTCACATCCTCTCAGTTTGAAAATCACAAAAATAACTCCATAAGGAGAATACTAAAAATAACAGCAAGAATTTGCGAAATCAAAATTACTCTCGTTTTGCACTTTACGATTGCCCAATAAATTCCTATCGCAATCATATATATCCATTTATATATACTTTCAGATAGATGCCATATCTCGGGCAGGAAACCGATTGTTAAAAACATCATAAGGGTCATAACAGAAGTTGTCATGAGTAGATATTTAAGTAACGTATTATTGGTTTTCATCATCATTTTCTCCGAATTGGTCTTTCCAGTCCCAATAACTATCATAAACCTCATCATGTAGCAGTAATTCACTATCTTCATCCTCTAATTCTTGTTCAGATAGTAAGTGCTTTGGTTTTATCTGAAGGCCTAGCCAAACTCCATCGTTCTCAATCTCAATATCATTAGGGTCTGAAACGCCGTCTACTAAACACATAAAATCATGAAATAAGCTCATCATATTATCTTTAACAGTTTTTTCAATTGCTTTTATTGATGCTGGCGATAAATTTTCTTTACTTAAACTGAGGGCTTCTTCATCTGTTAAGTTTAGTTCCTGCCAAACGAGTTCTTGATTAATGTTAGTTAGTTGGTCACCAATTTGCGAATACTCATGTATAAGTTTCTGCATTTCCATCAACATAGCTTTTTTTGAATCCATCGTTATATCTCCATTCTTTTTTCTTCTTAGTAGAAACTTAATCCCAGTAGTTATAAAGAACTTCACCTAAAGTAATTGGTTTCCAATATGCTATTTGTGCTAATTCCGCATGGTTTAGTTGGTTGTCATTTTTTATTAGAACGGATCCCTTTTTACGCGTGTATATTAACCTTCCATTCAGTGACTCTGCATCTAGAATCTTATAAAAAGCTGAAAAGAACAAGCTTAGTTCTTTGTCATTAACAAAAATGATTCTTTCTTCATTAACAGAAGAGGCAAATGCAACAAACGGATAATGCTTATTTAGCAATACATAGATATCTTTATTACTAATTCTTAAAATACTAAAAAGAAAATTGGAATGAACGTCTATATCGTTACATTCCAATAGTTCTCCATTATAAGTTCTTGCAGCTTCATAACTATGTACTTTAAACTTCTTAAGACTGTTCTTAGGAGGTTTATCCTTTAAATCTATATAAAATCCTGTTACGCCATTTAGTAGTTCCATAAGATACACCCTTATGAGTCATTTTATTTAAATGTTATTACTAAAAAGAAGCTTTATATCTTGTTCTTCTTCACCATTAATAGTCAAATGTTCAATAGCTTCAATGTCTATGAACCTTTTCCCATCAACAAAACCAAAGGAGTCCACCTCAGATATAACTACAGTTTCATTCTCAATAATTTCTGTTACAAAGCCAGTAGTTGAGTACTCTTCACTATCTAACAGCATAAGTGAGACAATATAATTCTGTGCTTGAGAAAATTCTAAGCCGCCTCTAATTAGGTCTTCAGTGTTTCCTGTATATGTTGGATGAACTTGTTTCTTAAGATTGTAGAGATTTTTAATCTTTTTCAGATATTCAGTTTCTCTAGCTACTGAAACAACGCTTTCTGTAGAAATAACGTAGTGTCCATCATATAAACCAGAAGTCCCAACTGTTGCTAACAGTGTGTACTCTTCATTGGTTTGAAGAATATAGGCGACTAAACATTTGTTGACGTCACCTTCGTATGTATAAATCTCAAGTAAATCTGTACTTTTAAACCTACCTAATAAGTGTTTCATATAATCTCCCCTTAACTAATATATATTTTTCTATTTTTTGGATATTGAAAATTATATCATATTGTTATTCACTTGATTTGTCCATTTTTCTATACTTGTCCGTTCATCCTAAAATAAAGTTGTAACTTTTATATAAGTTTGTACGTTTAATATGTAAATGTAAAAACATTTTATAAAAATAGGTTGTATTATTTACATACTTTGTAGAAAAACTCCATATAATGATGTTTTTCGGTCCTGCAGGAGTTGGAAAAACAGAAAGCGCAAAAATCATTAATAATTCATTAGTGAAAGGAGAGCTTTTTAGGCAACAATTTTCTATGTTCCAAACAGGTGAATTTGCCTCTTATCTTTTTGGCGGATCTATAGACTCACCGTGCTTAGCTAAAGATTTAATAAAAAGAGAGGGAAATGTTATTCTTTTTGATGAATTTAATAGATGTCCTCCTACTTTTTATTCAGCTTTCTTTCAAATGTTCGATGAGGGAATCTATGTTGATAAAAATTTTGAATTGAGTTTGAAAAATTCTATCATTATTTGTACGGCTAACTACGAATCTAGAGGAGAAATCCTTTCAGCGTTAGGCTCACCTCTATTCTCTCGTTTCGATCATTTTATTTCTTTTAATCCTTTATCCAGAGAAGCAAAAGAAACATTGATTAGAAATAAGTTCTCAGAGATATTAAAAAGTTGGGATGCTGATGATAGAAATATCCTTCAGAAAGACGAAATTTTAAAAAATTTAATTAATCATGCTGATTCTTTTACTAATGCAAGAAATATAGAAAAAGGAGTTAAAGGGAGTATGGCAAGAACTTTGGTGTTAAATATGCTAGAAGAATATGAAAAAGACACGAATGCCTAAAGTAAGAATTTTGAATAGACATTAATCATAAAATTTTAGTGCCTTTAGTTTCTTATACACACTCTAAAAACTTAAACTTTTTTACTTATTTTAAGGAAATCTCAATAATTCACTAAAAAACCCAACTCATAGATAACTACTTTAACTATAAGAAGTATTTTAAAACGTAATTTCATTATGGGGAGAGGCTTTAATTTTGTATTTACTATTTATCACTTAAGTATTCCCATATCAAAACAAAAAGACTACCCTATGGTAGTCTTTTTGTTTTGATATATTAGCTTACGTTAAATTATTAGAGCTCTAATAGGTAAAGAGAAATAATTTTCACCTATTACTTGATACTCTTTGTCTAAAACTTTAACTTTAATCTTATACCCAAATTTCAACATGTATTCTTCTATGGATATAAAATCATTGTACCTGATTGCTATATCCATAGAATAAATCTGTAATTCTTTAAAATCTTTAGAAACCATAACGTTTGCGATTCCTGGATACCTCTCATTATCTGTATAGGCTGATACTTCAACCACAGTAATAAAATCTTCCTTGGGTATATCTTCAATTGTCAAAGGAGTGACCCAACTCTCGTCTTGTTCTGAGTCAGATTCTTGTTCTAAATTGAAAACCCATAGCTTTGATAATTTAAAATCTTCAAGTTTTAATTCATCATAAGGTTTGCTGTAAGAAGGTTGAGTTACAGTTTTTTTGTCTTTCAAGGTAGAGATACTATTTTCTAAAGTATTGTATTTAAAGTTGCTTTCACTTTCTTCTGAAGGAAATTCCATTATGGGATTCAGAAGAAAATAACTATTAAATGGCTCTTCTCCTGATTTTAATTTAGCCGTAACTTCAATTGAAATATCTTTTGAACTGATATAGTCTATTGCAATTATACAAGAAATAAAGTCATATCCTCTAAAATTCAACTTTAAAGAGTCATCAAAAATAAAATCTCTATAAGAAAAAATTTGTTCTTCGTGAGCTTCTTTTACAATATAATTTTCATTTAGAGCTATTATATATTGATTACCCTCAACTAGACGAAATTCCTTTGGGAAATTTAAGCTAAGGCTACACTTAGAATTTTTTATACTAATATTTAGGTGATTTGAAAAAACTTTGCATAGTACTTTCCCAATCGAAATCGATTCATCTTTTAAAATAATCTTCGATGGCTCTCTTTTAAACATTCATTGTCCCTGCCTTTTATCTAAAATATCCATGTTTGTTAGAATACCTAACACCGTTCTTAAATGCATGGAGATATTGAGGGTATTTATTATCATAAAATTTATAAGTCTTTTTCAAAATTTTCCTATATGCTTTTGGATTAGTAGCTTTTAAATTCTTATAATATTTAGTGCTATGTTTCCTACTTGACTGAGCAAAAGTTCTCATCTCACGATGAAGCTGTTTATGAACGGCTGTAGGAATATGAACTAATTTTTGTTTTGAGTGTCCTCCTATATATTTAGGAAATGCATGGTGCCCATGTGTTGTTGCCCTTAATACGCGTCCAGCACCTTTTATATATTTTACTTTTACAAAATTAGATGCTACAGCCCAAGCAATTTGCTTTTTACTCTTGCCAGCTTTATATGCCTTATAACCATCGTAAGCTGCAAATCCTGCATTAATAGCTAACCATACCCAATGTCCATCCGGATCCACATGCATGACAGGATTATTATCAGCATACGTATATCCATTTTGTGTAATCGGATCATCATCGTCACCAGGGTCAGGATCAGCAGAAATAAAGACACCTTGCTCTGGATTATAATAACGAGCAATCAAATAATACATACCTGTTTCATCGTCTTGCATGTAACCTGCATAAGTAAATGGATTTTTAATATCTGTTTGACCAGACACAACTTGCTTTTTCGCATTTCCCCATGCATCATACGTGTATTTTACCACAACTGTTCCACTGTCATCAGTCATTGCTATGACATCACCGTGTGGATTGTAGTGATAATAATATGTTTTTCCACCTGTTTGCATCGATAAACGTACGCCATCCATCGAGTAAACATACGAACGTAGAACATTTCCATTTCCATCTGTTTCATATAATGGATTAATGCTATCTCCATCGTAATAGAAGCGTGTGACAGTATCATTCACATTTTTCTCGATACGACGATCATCATCATCATATTTGTACGTCGCAAAGGCTTTGGTTTCACCTTTTTTCGTAATAGATGTTAATTGATCGGCTGCATTCCATGTATATGTGTATTTACCATCTTCTAGACGGTTACCAATCTCATCATATTTAATCGTATCGTTACCAAATTTAACAAGTTCGTTTCCAATATTAAACTCAGCATTCGTCTGAACAGCTGATTTTCCTGGCTCCGTTACTTTAACTGATGTTCGATTTCCAAAACCATTGTAACCATACTCTTTTACCGTTCCATCCGGCAGCGTTTCTTTCAGTAATTGATCTAAAGAATCATAAACATAAGATGTTGTACTATCGACTGAACCATCTGCTTTATAGGAGGTAATCTCTGTACGGTTATCATTTTCATCATATTTATATGACTCTGATAGAATGCTATCGTTATTGGTGTTACCAATATCCAATGACATTACTTTTCCTGTCACATCATACGTAAAGGCTGAACCAGCATCATTACCAGCTGTGTAAGCTCGCACGTTTCCTTTTTCATCATAATCAAAACGGTACGTTTTACCCTTTGAATCTTTCACAGCCGTGTTTTGATCTAATGCATTATACTCATAAGTGTTCTCATTTGTAGTGCCACTTTGAGCAAACTTTGATTTAACAATTTTGGTCGAATCTTTTTTGTATTCCCAACCAAATGTGCCACCACGGTCTGTCATGCTCGTAATTTGTCCAGCTTTATCATAAGCTTTGGTGCGAACACCACCGTTTGCAGAGTCCGTTACTTTCGTTTCATTCCCATTCTTATCATATTCGAATGAGAAGGCAGTAGTTCCATCGCGTTTCTCGCTTGTCGGGGTAGCGTCACATACCCATCAAGCTAACGCAATGGATTTTCCCCAAAACGAAAAAAAACGTTATTCTTTTTAGTAAACTATTCGAAAAGGATGGCGTTTTTTTATGGATGTTCAGTTTTCCGAAGAATTACACCTATTTGCACAAGAATTACAACGCTCTTTGTCTCCCATTGCCTTACAAGAAATCGCTAAGAAAGTGGGATTTGTGAAGCGATCGAGTAAGTATCAAGCAAATGAACTGATGGCTCTTTGCGTGTGGCTTAGCCAGGAAGTCGCTCGCACATCGCTTGCACAACTGTGTAGTCGACTAGAAGCTTCAACAGGTGTCCTGATGAGTCAGGAAAGATTGAATCAACGGTTTAATCCAGCAGCCGTCCAGTTTCTTCGTGAGGTGTTTGCTTTACTTCTCACACAAAAACTTTGTGCAACACAATCGCTATCGTCAACGCTCTTCTTGATTTTTAACCGTATTCGGATTTTAGATGCCACAGTGTTTCAGCTACCCGATGCCTTCGTAAGTGATTATCAAGGGTCTGGAGGAAGCAGTAATACGGCAGGTGTAAAGATTCAGCTTGAATATGACTTATTGAGTGGGCAATTTTTACACGTACAGCTAGGACCGGGAAAAGATAATGATAAAACGTATGGCACAACTTGTCTTGAAAGTGTGAAAGCAGGCGATTTCTGTTTACGTGATTTAGGTTATTTTGATTTACGAGATTTACAAACGATTCATGAATTAGGCGCCTTTTATCTCTCTCGATTAAAGCTAAATACCCGTATTTATGTAAAAAACCCTGAACCAGAATACTTCAAAAACGGCACACTGAAAAAGCAGAGCGAATATATTCAACTTAATATGGCACACATCTTGAACGAACTGGAACCGGGTGAGACCATTGAACTTTCAGAAGCTTATGTTGGTCAAATTCAAAAATTACCGACACGTGTCATCA
The DNA here is from genome assembly GCF_001457055.1 of Priestia veravalensis. Classification (NCBI taxonomy): domain Bacteria; kingdom Bacillati; phylum Bacillota; class Bacilli; order Caryophanales; family Bacillaceae; genus Priestia; species Priestia veravalensis. Next base: position 7,760 of record NZ_KQ758722.1, read on the forward strand.
TTCACCGACTAACGAACGAACAAACTAAAACCCGTTTAAACAACCAAGCTGTACGTGAGAAAAAGAAAGGCATTGTCATGAAGGATAAAAGTAAACAGCTGATGGGAATGAACGTTTATATTACGAACACACCACCAAAAGAAGTACCGACAAACGATGTGCATTCATTGTATTCGTTACGTTGGCAGATTGAAATTTTATTTAAAACATGGAAGTCCTTCTTCGAAATAGATGAATGTAAAACCATCAAAAAGGAACGGCTAGAGTGCCATTTATATGGGCAACTCATAGGGATTCTTCTCTGTTCTTCCACCATGTTTCAAATGCGGCAGCTCCTGTTGAAAAAGAGAAAACAAGAGCTGAGTGAATACAAATCAATTTATATGATTAAGGACTATTTTCCGTTACTATTTCCAGCAATGGCAGGTGATCTGACTGAACTCGTAACGATTCTCCAACGACTGTATCACCTGTTGAAAAAGAATGGGCGTAAGTGTCATCGGTATCAGAAAAAAACCGTTTTTGACATTCTTGGTATTGTGTATGAGACAGCAGTAAAACAACAACAAGTTGCCTAACGAAAAAATGATAGTTTCATAGGCTTCTTTGTCATGCCGATTTTTCTGATACTCACCGATGTTAGGACAAGGATCATTACATTTTTAATCGTTTCTGTCGTTAGCTTGATGGGTATGTGGCGAGACCCCTATAATAGACTGACTTAGAAGCAACGTACTGTTGTTTTCCATAGGTCATGGAAGCTGATGCACATTTTATGTCATCGCTATAACATTTTTCAGCTGCGCTAGCTGAGATTTGCCCTACACCAACTGATAATGAAAAAACAAGAAGAACTAACCCTATAACCTTAAATAACTTTTTCATTTTTTGTCATCTCTCCCCGAAAAAAAGTTTCAAACAAATACTAATTTCTTCAAAAATAAGTAAAATACCTTCATAATTTTACATATTTTCTCATTTTATAAGGAATCATAAGATGAATAAAATAAAGAGGGGTTTTCGAATGAAATATATATTCTTAGTATGTAGTGTATTGCTTATTTCTTCATTAAGTTTACCTTTTAACGGGTACGCTAAAAGTGATTCTGTAGAAAAGCAGTATAAATCTATTGGGTATACATCAGATAATGCAGCTTTAAAGAAATTCGAAGAATTTTATCATCAAAGCACCAACATTTCTGATTCTATTAAGCAGCAAATCCCATTTAAAGTAACACATGAATTTGGTCACTTTAAACAAAATGATAAAGACCATTTATCATTAGAATATCTAAATA
>NZ_KQ758723.1:0-9046 GCF_001457055.1 Priestia veravalensis
CAAATTACATTCTACAAGATAGGTGCCCTTTTTTGTATGCTTTTTTTGGATTTTATTGGTTAATCAACACGCATGAAAGAGTACAAAAAAACATCTGTATCCGTTAATGTTGAAAGTACGACCAAACAACAGAGCGAGGTATACAGATGCATTCCCATTCTATCAAGGTTTTACTCGATTTACCAGAGTTAAATGTATGTGCTATTCAAAAAGAAAAAGATCAAGTGCTCATTGAAGTGACACCGATTGATTCTATACAACCATGTCCTGTTTGTGCATCGGCGCAAACGATTCGTCGTGGCACGGCATATCAACGAAAAGTACGTCACCTCGCTGCGTTTGGGAAGCGAGTATATTTACTTCTGCCCGCAATCCGTTTAACATGCAAAGATTGTCATGCCCATTTTGTGTGGCATTACGACTGTGTTGCGCCAAAAAAGCGCTATACAAAGGCATTTGAAGCCACGTTACCGAAACAAGCGATAGGAGCGACGATTGCCCATGCGGCGCGCCTCTCTGAAACACCACCAACAACGGTTCACCGTGTTGTACGTCAATGGATGGCAGTGGAGTCGGCTCGCGTTCAAAGACGATGCGCACAACAGGCTAAAGTGAGTACGGGTCTTGTACTGGGTATCGATGACTTTGCAATTCGTAAAGGACATCGCTATAACACCGGCTTACACGATTTACGTGGTGGCACGTTTTTAGATGTCATCCCAGGTCGTACGATTGCAGAATTACAGGATTATTATCAAGCGCAGCCGATTTGGCAGACACTTAACCCCGTCGCTGTCGTCATGGATTTAGCGCAAGGCTATCATACATTCGTAAAAGAAATGGATCCAAATGCCATTCGAATTGCCGATCGTTTTCACGTCAATCGTTACGTAACGGATACCTTACAAACTATGCGAAAACAGGTTCAAAAGAGCCTTTCTCCCTGTGCGAAAGCCGATTTAAAACAACACTTCCGTATTCTTGGTAAACGTCATGACCAGCTCACAAGAGACGAAATGGTGAGTTTAAAACGACTGCTTGGTTATGCGAAATTACTTCGCCAAGTGTATGAATGGAAAGAAGCCTTCATTGCTTGGTATGACTGCAGTCCATCGTATAGCCTTGCCAAAAAAGGTTACGAAAGATGGCTGGCGCAAGGAAAAGCAATTGACCATCCGATTGTAGAAATCTGTTTAAAAACGATGCACAATTGGCAAGAAGAAATCTGTAATTATCATCAATTGCGTTTTACGAATGCATCGGTTGAAGGAAAAAATAATAAAATCAAGGCTCTGCAGCGTCGTCACTATTTCACTCGCAATCCGGAGTGCTATAAGCAACACATTTTATTGGAGTGCAATGAAGAATGGATTCAATACGGCTACGGCTCTTAGTCAAGAACATGTTTTGATAAAGAGCCATTTTATTAGTATCTAAAATTTGACCAAAAGTAGGTTCATTTTGTTTCATCCATAGAACTTCTTCTTCATTATTGAATGAAACCGGTATTTGACCACCTTTAAAATTTAAAATAAGTTCAGTCAAAGGTTCTTCTAATACTTTGTTTTGAATGATATATGCAGTTCCTAAAGTCGGATGGCCCGCAAAAGGAACCTCTTCATTTGGTGTAAAAATTCGAACATCATAACCACCATCATTTTTTGAATCTGACAAAATAAAAGTAGTTTCAGAATAATTAACTTCTTTGGCTATTTACTGCATTTCATTATCGGAAATATTCCCAGCGTTTTTAAAAACTGCAAGTGGATTTCCCGTATATTTACCTTCTGAAAACACATCAACAATAGAATAATTCATTTTCTCCATAAGACCGTCCCTCATTTACTTTTTAAATTTTAACCAACATACCAATTATTTCATTTTAATTGAAAGAATTAAAGACAATATTTGTTACCCCATTTGTTCAAGAAAAAAGAGATCACTTTATTAAGTAATCCCCCCATTCGTTAAATATAATATTTCACAATCTCACTTATATGTTAAATATGAATATCCAGTTTTTTAAAGGGTGTTGCTCAATTAAATGGCCCTTATCTGGAATAACATGACAAACTCCTTAAAACAAATATAAGGTTTTTTCTTGTTGTGGCTACTGTCAAAAAGCATACTTTTACGGACGGTGTGTGCTGTAATCTTAATAAATTGATATTAAGGTAGCCCTTAAAATAATTAAGAATAAAAAAGCTAAGTTTCTTATTCATAGGATTAAGAAACTTAGCTTTTTTTTATCTAGATACTTTTATAACTGTACCATTTACATTAATTGCTTTGATTTTTGATAAATCTAAAGGAGAAGAAGATAGAAATTTAGCTTTAACGCTTTTATTATCACTAAAGTTTTGTAACGAATCGAGTGATTGAATGCTGCCATTATTCATTTTAACACTCACTTTTATGTTATCAGTGTCTTTAAAATGCCCTTTTCCGTATAGCGTTACACCTAGTGATGAAAGAGTGATTTTAGTTGCTTCCCAGCTGCCAAAGCCTTCATTAAAGCTCAGACTTTTTTCGCTTTCTACAGAATGCAATTTAAATGTAGTACTCCAATCACCCTTTGTATAGTTACCATTAGATACAAGGTCTCCCATAAGCTTTAACTTACTAAGATCTTTACTATTCACATCAAAAATATATTCTACGTAGTTATTTCCGTAAACAGTTTCCCCTGATTTATCTACTCCATAAGAGATGTTAGAAGAAGCATTTATCTTCTTTCCGGAAGGATCAACTAAATAAAAATCTCCATGGCTATCTATATCTTCATCGGACCACTTTGTTTGAACGTGAAGTTGACCATTCACAAATCCAATATTTGATACATGCATAAATTTTATTTTTGGCAGAGAAAGAATGGTTTCGTTAGGCTTTAAGATTTCTATACTTTCTCCCGTGTCGAGTTGGTCAGTAATTTCCCCACCTCCTCCGGATGTACTATCTGCGCTAAGAGAGATTGTATCTACATTTTTATTCTTTAGCTCCGACAGATTAGTATCTATCTTGATTCGCTCATGCTTATGCTTTTGGCTAAGGAAAGAGCTTATTCGCAATTTGATTTTTTTATTATTAAAGTTTGTGCCTCCATTTGCTTGAATTCGTAATGTGGCTGTATTTGTACCTTTATCGTAGTCAACAATTTGGCTATTAAACATATGCCCGTCAGTTAATGTGTAATCATAAAGATCCAGCGTTTTATCAAGGCGATTACCTGTTAAATCTTGCATCGTAACGTAAATAACAGCCATTTCGTCATCGTTCATCGCACCTATAACCTTCATTTTTATTCCGTTATCTTCACTAGTGGTTTCAATAGGTTGAAGAAACAAGGCAATGTCGGGACTAACAAGAGATAGTAAGTGGTTGAAGCTTGGAAATGTCGCTGCTCCTACACCTGCGGAACCTATAAGGAATAAAGCTGCGGCAGCCGGAAATACAATTGCTTTTTTAAACGTTCTTCTTGGTTGCTCTGATTTAGCCTTTTCTACACCGAGTTTGGCTCTTATATGTAATTCTTTTGGGATTTCAATTTGTTCAAGTTCTTCTTTTAGTTTATTCTTCATAAATACCCACGCCTTTCACTTGTTTACGAAGTTTAGCTAAAGCACGATATAAAATAGATTTAGCCGTGCCTAAGGGAATGGTTAATGTCTCAGCTATTTCCCTAAAAGAATAGCCTTCATAAAATCGTAAAATAATAACACTTTTCTCATCTTCATTTAGTTCTTCCACTAATTGATGAAGGGATATTGTAAGGGGGATATCTTCGATGTCTGAACCAATGATCTCTTCATATTCTGGATGTAATTGAACGACCTTGCTATTCTTTCTTAGATGATCGATTGCACACCTAATGGTAATCCTGATTAACCATGTCTTAAAGTATTCCGGCTTTTTTAATGTATCTATGTTTTTAAAAGAACGGTATGCTACTTCTTGAACCACATCCAAGGCGTCGTCCTTATTTTTGACATATACATAAGCCATCCGATAAATATCTTGTTCATATGTCTGAAAAAGCTTCAAAAAAGCTTTATCATTACCTTTTTGAGCTTTTTTAACTATCCTAATAATTGAAATCCTTCCTCTCTGCTTTTTCCTTTTATACTTATTAGACAATGTTAATTGGAATTTGGCTTAAATTTTTATAAAAAAGAAGAGAACAAATAATTAGTAATTGTTGTTTCTTTCGTCAGGAGTGAATGTCATAAGAAGTTTTCAACTGTTTTTTAATTGAAGGTTTTGTGACTAAGAGAATACTATAGCGTAGAAAAGAATAAAAATGACCGAATTAAACAAAATACGTTAAAAAATACTTAAATTAACTTTGAGGAGATAAGCCAGATTATATTTCAATTATGGCCTGGCTTATCTATTTAAAAAATAACATTATCTTTTGATAAATATTTTTTACTCAAAGTAAGAGAAAAAAAGAAAATATAAAAACCTTTTTATAAAATACTTCGTCTAAGAATAAGAAAGGAGAGGCAGAAGTGAAAGAACTGACGGTAGAATGGATACACGTACAAGACAAAGAGCTAGTTATAGATGAAATTATGGATCGATATGGACAAGAAATCTTGCAGCTGGCGTACTCATATGTCAACAGCGTAGCCATTGCAGAAGATTTGACACAGGATATTTTTATAAAATGCTACAAAAACCTTCATAGGTACAGTGGTAAAGCCAAGTTTCGAACGTGGTTATGGCGAATTGCAATTAATCATTGCAAAGACTTCTTGAGACGCTGGTACAACAAAAACACGGTATCGACGACCGACTATTTCTCGAGTTGTATTAATGAGAAAGAAAATACAGAACAAGCTGTCATCCAGCAGGAAGAAGACTGCGAGCTAATGTCAGCTGTTATGAAGCTACCCACTAAGTATAAAGAAGTGATTTACCTCTTTTATTATGAGGAGTTACTGATTAAAGACATTGCGTTAATAACCGAAGTAGGAACGAATACAGTAAAAACGAGATTGAGACGTGCAAAAGCACTTTTTGATAAGTGAAGAATCGTAGCATAGCCCAGTAAGTAGATGTACCGTATTTTTACATTAATTATATATATTTTTCCGCACGAGCATATGTATAAAACGTGCACTTTTTATACATCGAATAAAGGTTGACTCCATTCACAGATGCTTGTCAAATCAAGGATGTATAAAAAGCTGCATAAACCATAAATTCAAAAAGCAAACGAGCCCTTGTTTACCAAGGACTCATTTTTTTGATGTGTACCGGAAAGAGACATTATGTTAACTAAAAGTGTATGGAGTACATATAAAAAAGCTTTATATTTTAGTTATTAAATTCTAGTTGACGGATAAAGAGGCGAGTGTTAAATTGGTTTAAATATCCAAAATAGGAGTGGGGATTTATATGGTTAATGATACAGCAATGGAAAGAGCCAAGCTTACAAAAACGGCAGTAATAGATACTCGTACTTTGGAGAATTCTCACAAGAGATTAGCAGAGTTACTAAAACCCGGAATGACTGTACTTGATGTCGGCTGTGGTACAGGGGCAATAACTTCGGGAATTGCAGAGTTAGTCGGTCCAAATGCTCGCGTAGTCGGTGTTGATAATAACCCAATTTTAATAGAAAAAGCACGTCAGACTTATAAAGATCTTCCAGGGCTATCTTTTGAAATTGCTGATATCTATAATCTCCCTTTTTATGGTGAATTTGATATTGTTACTTCTGCAAGAGTTCTTCAATGGTTATCAAAACCTAAAGATGCTTTAAATCAAATGATTCAGTCTACAAAAGAGAACGGTCGGGTTTTAGTTCTTGATTATAATCATACAAAAATATCTTGGGAACCAGAGATTCCTGAAACGATGAAATCCTTCTACAAAGCTTTTTTACAGTGGCGTTCTGATGCAGGTATGGACAATGAAATAGCCGATCACCTTCAACATATATTTAAGGATGCTGGACTTACAAATATAAAAATAACTCAGCAAAATGAAAACACGAAACAAGATGACCACGATTTTCATGATCATATTACAATTTGGGCTAACGTAGCTCAAATTAAGGGAAAACAAATGATGGAAGATGGAGCAATCACAGAGGATAAGTTAGAACAGTCTCAAAGAGATTTTTCGGAATGGATAAAAGGGTGTGCAAAATCTCAAACAATGTACTTATTAGCAATAGAAGGTACTGTGAATAGAGAACTTAACTAAATAATCTTTTAAAAAGCCTTTGTAATCTCCAAAGGCTTTGTAGGGATTCCTAGAACGTGTTTTATGGTAACTAATTTTCTGTATCATATATAGCTTAAAGTAGTATTTCACTAAAGGATATTCAAAAGTTAAATAGAATTAATCTATTTGGATCTCATTGAATGCAAAAGGGGAGAAATATATGTTTGAAGAAAAGGTAGGGATCATTACAGGTGGGACTTCGGGGATTGGCTTAGCTACAGCCGAATTATTAGCAAAAGAGGGCATGCATGTCGTCCTAGCCTCTCGAAGTGCTGAAAAGGGAGAGGAAGCCCTTTCTATAATAAAAAAGTGGTCACCTAATTCTATTTTTATTAAAACTGATGTTACGATTAGTGAGGATGTCAAGAATCTTGTTAGTCAAACATATTCTACATTTGGTAAGATAGATATTGGCTTTAATAATGCAGCTAATACAGAGGCTTCATCTGCTGCTACTCATCAGTTTAAGGAAGAAGACTTTGATCATTTAATTAATGTTACCTTAAAGAGTGTATGGCTTTGTATGAAGTATCAGCTGCAAGTAATGACAAAACAAAATAATGGTGCCATCGTGAATACATCCTCAATGGATGCTCTCTTATGTTCGGCAGGAACTGGGGTTTATGCTGCTGGAAAAAGTGGCGTTATCGCATTAACGAAATCAGTTGCTCAAGAATATGGCCATCAAAATATAAGAATTAATTCTCTTTGTCCAGGTGCATTTCGTACATCTATGCTGGAAGAAAAATTTTCAACTTTGTCTCCAGAAGAAAAGGTAAAACTAGATGAATCATATAAAAGCTTAAATGCCTTAGGGAGAATTGGTGATCCATACGAAGCAGCAAAAACAGTGAAATGGTTACTTTCTGATGATGCATCTTTTGTTACGGGTCAAAACATTATTGTAGATGGTGGAATTGGGTTTAAATTTACATAACCTTATAGAACTAACAATGCAGCTTATTACTACTGATAAAAGCTACATTATGTTAACTGAATTTTTATATAGCAAACATCGATAAAATAAAAAAAGACCCTGAATTATATTCAGGGCTCTCTTTCACGTACCTATATTAATAAGCTGAAAGGAACTAAATAGTTATTGTTTTTCTTCATCAGGTTTTAAAAGGGAAACAGATGTAATTGTACCGTCTATAAACTCTGCTTTTGCTTTTTTGTTTAGCTTCTTCAATTGTTAAAGCGACCATACTTGAATGTATGGGGTATAGCTACATTATTTATAAAGGGAGGGCTGGTGCAAGCTTCATACTCTATGTTTCTAGTGAGTGATTTTTGGACCAGAACTAGTAATCCTATGTACATAAATTGAAGTATTTAGGTTTTTAATCTTCCCAAACCTCATTCATTAAATCTTCAATTTCTTTCTGCAGTTTTTTTGTTTTGCTTTTATCAATCTTAATTTTATCTCCCGTAATATAAATCACATCTCCGACCTGTGCATTCTTAGGGAAAATATCTGTAGGATAATCCTTTGTTTTGCCTTCAATTTCAACAACGGTATATCCATCTTCAAATCGATCAATAATACCTTTTATCTTTTCCATAATTACCTCGATTTTTTAACAGAATAAGATGTTCCATCACCTGTGATAATAATTGTACCATTTTGGTCTGTTCGTAAGATACTTGCTTTAGAATTCTTTAGTAAGTTTACAACTTGAGAAGTAGGGTGACCATAGCTGTTTTTACCGACACTGATGACCGCATATTTAGGTTTTACAACATCTAAGAAGGTCTTACTTGTAGACGTTTTGGCACCATGGTGGCCTACTTTAAGCACATCTGCGCGTAGTGTTTTCTTTGCCTTAATCATGTCTGCTTCTGCTTTTATTTCAGCATCCCCTGTAAATAAAAATGTATTCTTTTTATAAGCCATATGGATAACAGCACTCCAGTCATTTAAATCACTGTTAGCATACGTTTTGGTAGGACCTACAATTTGAGCATTTACATCTTTAACAGGTAGCTTTAATCCTGCTTGCGCTGTTTTGATTTTCAATTTTTTCTTGTTAACTGCATTTAAAAAGTCTTTGTAAGCTTGTGTATTATGACTTACTTTAGGTGCATAAACATTTTCCACTTTAAATGCATTAATGATTTCATCTAATCCACCAATATGATCAGCATCAGGATGAGTAGAGATTAGTACTTCTATATCATCAACTTTTTGTTTCCTTAAATAACTTACAACGGTATTCCCTTTTCCTTTATTTCCACCGTCAATAACAATGTCCTCACCATTCGGAGCTTTAATATAGATGCTATCTCCTTGACCCACATCAATGTAATGCACTTTAACGGTTTTAGATGTTGCAGCGTATGACGAAGCAGGAGCTACAGTAACCCCTATTCCTATAGCGAGAGAAGAAATAATCTTTATAACATGACTTTTCATTGTTCCATCCCCTTCTAACGAATATATTTTTATTTGTTGTTCCTTTATAGCAAAGTTAATTTTACTACATGAAATCAGCTATTAACATAAATTTTTTTAAATATTTTACTTATAAATATGAAAAAAGTCATGTTATATATAAAATAAAATAACATTATAGAGGTAATTAGTAATGAAATGTACTATTTCAAGAATGAAGCGAAGTTGACCTCATGATTATGATGCTAGACTAAAAAGTAGACACAGATTGTTATAATAAAAATAAAAACTATAACGAGGTGTCGAGATGCCAAGAGGTACTGGTAAAAGATATGATGAAGCATTTAAAAAAGAAACAGTAAAGTATATTGCAGAAAACAACAAGTCTGTGGCTCAAGTAGCTAGAGAAATGGATGT
>NZ_KQ758724.1:0-8711 GCF_001457055.1 Priestia veravalensis
TCATTGGTTGACTTAAGATGACGTCGTACTCGCTCATCTAATTCAGGACCATACTGGTGAACCCAGCGCATGATCGTTGTATGAGCAATCGATAGTCCGCGTTCTTCCATCATTTCGACTACATCACGAAAACTGAGATTGTACCGTAGGTACCATCTTACGGTTAATAAAATAATATCAGGTTGATACTGTTTCCATTTGAATAGATTTTTCTTTTCCATACTGATCACGTCCTTCTTTTAGAATACTAGTATCAGTTTGTCCAAGTTTGGGAGATTACCTGCAGATATTTTGAAGTTTTTGCACCAGAACCTGAAATAATTAGTATGATGTTTTTGTTTCTCTTCGAAAACAACAATCCAACCTCCTGTTTTAACATGAAAAATATTACATTAATATTATAAAAATACCATAGATATTATTTTATTGCTTTTACATCGCTATCTAACAAATGAAATTTTTCCATCCAAACCATAATAGACCATATAGAAAGTATAATAGAACTATCTTTTGAGATAGGAAGTGTAGAGATGTCAGAAAAAAACCCACCCTCAATTAATAATTTACTAAGTGGCGTACTAGATTTCACGAATACCCAAACAAGAGTATCCGAACAGTTAGCAGCACTAAAACAGCCAATGGTTATTGGTTATCCTAAGCCATATAAAGTTACTAACTTTAGTGGAACAGAGATACTAGCTGGCTTTCAAAAGTTAGGAGAATTAATAAAAACAGCCGATTTTAAAGCTCAACCGTTTCTCGACGCAGGTATTATTCAGCACAGAGAATCACTTAGTTTAGCTATAAAAAATGCAACATCTATATCTGGTCGATTTGTAATCGATATGCCCTTTATAACACAACTAAAAATCGCGGATTCTATTCTTACTTTGCAAGAAGGCTTTAAAATCATTCCGAATTACGGAGAGATACTAAAAAAAGCTGTTTCGATGCCTCACGCTACGCTTTATCGTGATATTTTCGATAGTTTAAATAATGAAAAACTTATTGAAGATTCATCTATTGAAGAAGTGGAAGAAGCACTTAAAAACGGACAAGTTATTGATGAGCTTGAAGATATTGACGAACAAGAAATTAACGTTGTTCGACCAGAGTTTATCCAAGCATCAGAAAAATTAACATCATACGTTCATACTACTAACTACTACGTAACACATCACCACCACTATGCAGCTCCTGAAGCAAAAGAAGAGAAAAGCTTTTGGAACAAAGCATTACCGTATCTTATACTAATTGGGGACCTTATACATCAGTTAGGTATGTCTTCAGACCCTATTAATGAGTTAGGTTATGTAAGAGCAGTAACCAAAATCATTCATACCATTGAAGAGCACCCAGTCGAGCAACACGACATGCAGTATGAGTTCAAGCAAAACAAAGACGAACTAAATAAATTCGATAGCGTGGATTCAGAAAAAACATCTAGCTAAACAAGTCCTAACGCCCTTCGGTTGTTGCAATCATTATTCTGCATTCGCTTTTTGAGCAAACGCAGAATAATGATTTTTTTATGTTTAAATGCTTTCCTTTCATCCATTAGTACAGATATTGAAAAGCTTCGTTCTTGTTGGTTTCTTGTTTAAAAAGTTCCTTGAAAGTTTTACGGAGAACATCGTATTGCACAGATTCCCGCACCTTTTCAGTCATTTTTGTTTTGCGTTTAGTGTGAAGTTTTTCTCCTCTAAATAGTTCCCATTTGGCGGCGTTTTCGTCTCTCCAACTAGAATCATACGGAGTCACATATCCAATGTATTCTCCTTTTTCACATTTGAATTGAACCTTAATGCTATCTCCACGTACATCCAATACTTCTAGGCGTGAAACAGTCTCTTTTTCTTTTGTAGGACAATTCGTTAAAATGTCGTGAATGGATACTCCTAATCCTTTTAACACTTGTCGTTGTTCTAACGTTACGCGTGACTGACGGTTCTGCAACATTAAATCCTTTATCTGCTCATCCAACAATTTTATATGATATTTGTAGTCCTCGTTTTCTACAAATATCCAGGCCATAGTTTCAATCGTAGTTTTATACTCTTGTTCCGTTACATCTTTGAAGTCTTTAATGGCTTCCTGATACTTTTTTTGCACTCTTTCAGGAATAGTTAGGTCACCATTCTTGTTAGTTTCTTGTTTGTTTATACCAAGCTTCTGTGACCGTCAAGTAAAATGACACACTTTCTGCTCATTTGAGTGACACACTTTACTGGAAATTGAGATTAAAACAAATGTCATTTGACACGGAGCCTCTACGAACATGATTCTCTTATAAAATGAAGCCACACAACGATTCTGCCTAATGGACTAAGGCTATCATGTACGCCTCTCCATGTAAAATGCACGTCTGTAACTGGAAAAAAGTGTTCCAAGTTATTAAGCAAAAAGTGTTTCATCCCTTTCAAGCAGTCACATCTTCTTATCTACATCCAAAAATCTTCGTATGTCACATCGTTATCTACATATTTACGTAATGCTTTTAGAATGGCATTCACTTTATCTGTTGTAGGTGTATATTCCTTTTCTACACACATTCTACTAATCATTGTTTGGCTTACGTATTTATTTGTCCATTTATGCAATTCCGATTGAGGAATATCATATTTGTGAAGGAATTTACCTAGTTTTGTTTTAGCTTTCTCTTGCCAAAGCATTGCAATCAGCTCCTATAACGAATTTACTGAATAGTCCTATTGTGTTCAAATTCTTTTAAATTTAAACATAGTTTTCAATTCTAAAAAAAGATTTCAAATTTAGGATTAATCGTAACCTGTCTCTCATATACTCTATTAAAGACGTCAATGCAGACGTCTATCTTATATCAAAAAGGAAAAAAGATGATGTTTATTTTACTAGGTTAGAAAGTAAGGAAAGTTAAAATAGGGGGTGTATGTATATGTATCGTCCTACAGTACGTTATCATGACATTTACCGTAGATATGTAGATTCCTTATTTAAGGCAACTACATTAGACAGAAATCAAATTTTCCGGCTAGCGTTATTTACAGCAGCACATAATCCAGATTTTATTACGTTATTAAAAGAATACAAACGTAAAGACGTCCCTCTCCCCTCCCCTCAATGGAGCCACTTTATGGATGGTTTATGGCTAGAGACTGATGTAGAAATTGAAGAGGTGGGAAGAAGAGTAAATGATAACCCAAAAGGAGCAAGAGCGTCTTCAAATGATAGTGAAGTATTTGGAACACCAGGAATTAGCGAATCAATATCACAATCAAATTTTGCACCAAATGAATCAACGTACATCACACCCAGTGCAAGGGAGCAGCATAGACGTCAGCAACAGAGATCGAGATCTGAAAGGAAGATTCCTCCCATACGATTATCCAACGGAGGAATTAAGCTCGACCTTCGATAAAGAAGTAGATGTACGTCATATTGTATTAAAACCGATTAAAGGGTCTTATAACAGTTACACCATAGATGAAAAGAAACAGAGGGATTGGAGTGGAAACGTTTATTTAAGTTGTTTTGTCATCATTCTAGCCATTGCTTTTTTTACTTGACGTCAATCAGAATATTGTCGAGATTTTACGAATAGATATATAGCATGAATACAGATAAGACCGCCTTGTATACTAAGCATATTGGGCGGTCTTTGCTACGGGTATTCATATCATTTTTGATAAAGGATATAAAAATAAAAAGTATCGACCTTTGCATTCCATTTATGGATCTACAGGTCGATACTTTTTATTTAAAAGTCATTATATTCTTCTAAATCATCATCATCTAACGAACCAGATACTTTTTCTAAATCTGCTACTTTGCCTTCTTTAACTTGACGATTTTCTGTAAGTTTATCGTCCACAATTATCTGTTCACGTTGCAATACGTTCGTTTGAGCTAATTGTTTAAGCTCTTTTAGCTCATTGTTAATATGTTCAAGCAGTTCCTCTGCTCTACGCCCTGTTACGCTTTGTTTTGCAGGTGTTCGATGAATATCTTGGAGAATTAAAGATGAAATATAATCTCCTAATTTTCGAGACTTAGCATGTTTCGCGAGTACGTCATAGACTTCATCACTTAATTGGTTAGTTTTTATCGTAAAGGCGTTCTGACGCTCTGACATGGTTATCACCTACGCTGTTAGGATTGTACAACTTTCTTTTCAGCTTGTTTCTTTTGAAGGTAACCAATGCTTCGAATCTCTAAACCAAATAGATTTAAGTATCGGCTATCTTCTGGTACTTTATGATATTTCTCTGTACGTTCTTCACCAATTTTTTCACTCATACTTGCCATAATGGCTACTTCTAGTGTTGGAGCAACACCTCCACTGTATACATACTTACGAATTTTATTTGCTGGTGGTGGTGCCACATCATTTAACTTCGCTAGTAAGATTTCTACGTAGTCTTTTAAAGAAGAGGTGATTTGAGCTGTTAAATCAATAGACTCACCCGTATTTTCATTTTTTAACTCGAATTTTTGTTTCGTGTAGTTATCTAAAATAAATTGGTCAAACGCACGTAAATCGGTAAACAACTCCGGGAATTTCTCTTTACGTAATTTATCAATATGTGCTAAATACGGAATTCCCTCAATACTTTGAAACGATTCACGGCTATTTGCAGCCTTTAACCCTTCTGGTAAGATGACCACGTCAATGGATCCACCACCAATATCAACCATAACAGTTTCGCACTCTACATATTCTTTCGCATCCTCACGATCTTGAAGGGTTAAATCTTTCTTTAAAGCAAAACGAGCTATTTCACCCTCTTTTAAGCATGCACTTTCTTGAACAGAGACATTTAATGTCTTTTCAAAACCTGGTGTATGAATATGGAAAGTATGATCACCTACAAAACGATTAGCCATTGCCTTTTGAGCTGCACCAAACGTATTTTCCTTTTTTAACAACCAGATTGGCAGCATAGTAGAGAAATAGTCAATTTCAATACTATTATCTTTTTGATCTTTGGCATGCAATGCGTGATAATACGCAATTGCAGCTAAAAATGTGATGTAGGGAATATGGCTTGTGATTTTATTATGTAAACGATTAATATGATTATTTGCTAATTGTTGACTTGCAGCAATAGTTCCTACTAAGAAATAACGCTCTTTCTCTTCACCTTCAAGCGTTGTAGAAAGTAAGATGCGCTTTTTAAACTCTTCTGGTGCCGTCACAGCATCCGTAAAGAAAGAATCAGCTGCTTCTTTTTGAAGTTCTACAACATTCGTCGGAAAGTCAAATAAGTACCCGTCTATAATATTCATGTCAACGGAATTTCCACAGTCTTTATTAAAACGTGCTATTTTCATCTCTATACACCTCTTTTTTAAGTTGAACTTCTGTTGAACTAATTATACAAGAACACCAGTAGATTATCAATACATTAGTTAAACTTATAAAATAAAAAAACATTACTATATCAACGAAAAAATTCATTTAGTTGAACTTATGTACATTCACTAAAAGGTGATATAATATATCTATAAAGAATAGGAAATTCACAAGTCGATTATAATGAGAGAGAAGTAAGATAAAAAACCTTTCATACAACATATTTAATGAGTTGCCACAGATTAAATTAAAAAGCAGCATCTACTCTCAGTCATTGAAATAAAATTTGCTACAATAGATATAGGTAACTAAGGGAGTGATTTCATGGATCGCCAGATTGTTCAATCTATTACTGACTTTTTACATACCCACATAGACCCTTCCTTTATCATCGTATTTGGGTCGTTTGCAAAAGGAACACCCCATCAAGAAAGTGATATTGATATTGGTTTTTATGTAAAGCATAAAAAATTAGAGAAATACGAAATTTTTATGTTAGCTCAAGAGTTAGCAACTATATTAAAAAGAGAAGTTGATTTAGTGAATATTGCAGAAGCTTCTACGGTTTTTCAAGCTCAAATTTATATGACTGGAACAGTTATTTATTCAAATGATGATAAGTTGCGCATGAGTGAACAAATGAAAGCCTTAAAAATGTACGCAAAATTAAATGAGGAACGAAAAGATATCTTAAAGAAAGTAGATGAAAGTGGGAGTATCTATGAGAAATGATGTTATTTTAAACAAAATTAGTGTAATTGAAAGATGCAACAAGCGTATTCTGGAAGTATACCAACAAGACCCTAAAAACTTACTGGATTATACAAAACAAGACTCCATCATTTTAAATATCCAACGTGCATGTGAAGCTTGCATTGATCTAGCCATGCATATTGTTGCTGAAGAACGTTTAGGCCTACCTCAAACGAGCAGAGAAGCTTTTGATATGTTAGAGTCACAATCTATTATAACAAGTGAAATTTCTTACAGAATGAAAGCAATGGTAGGTTTTCGTAATATTGCAGTGCATGATTATCAAGCAATCAATCAAGACATCTTACAAAAGATCTTAGATAAACATTTAAATGATTTTACTACTTATACAAAGCAAATTCTTAATTATTAAGTGATAAATTTTCCTAATGGGATTAATGCTTAGTTTATGAGCCTGTCCTTAATCCCATTAGATTTATTTTCAAGTCTAAAAAGTTATTCGAATCTAAATCCAATTCCGCCATCTACAATAATGTTTTGACCCGTAACAAAGGATGCATCATCAGAAAGGAGCCATTTTACTGCTTTCGCTGCTTCGAACGGATCACCAACTCTCCCTAACGCATTTACCTTCTGATAAGACTTATTTAGCTTTAGCTTTTCCTCTGACGATAAGGTTAAGAATTTTTTTCTAGCATAGGTGTACAAAATGCACCGGGACAAAGAGAATTAATTCTTATATTTTGATGGCCATATTCTTGAGCAACTGATTTTGTTAATGCGATAACACCACTTTTTCCAGCAGCATATACGCTAGTTCCAGCAGAACATAAGAGAGCATCCATTGAGGATGTATTCACAATTACACCATTATTTTGTTTTGTCATTACTTGTAGCTGGTACTTCATACAAAGCCATACACTCTTTAAGGTAATATTAATTAAATGATCAAAGTCTTCTTCCTTAAACTGATGGGTAGTAGCAGAGGAAGCCTCGGTATTAGCGGTTCTGGTGCAAATACTGAAGAAAGATGTAAAGAGGTGAAAAGCTCCCTAGTAGAATCTAGTCTTAAGTAGCAATTTCAAATAGTTGATGAATGAACTTCACTTGATTTTGGACAGACTTGTCCCGTAAAACAAGTTGTCCTTTTTTAATGATATGCATCGCTTCTATTCCTGAAAGAATAGATTTAGCTGTACGAAAAGATTTCAATCCTAACATCGAACGAATTTTCTTTTTAATAAAACGATGATCTTGTTCCACAATGTTATTCAGATATTTCACCTGCCGTATTTGAATGCCTACAGGCATCTTTTTCTCTTTCTTCAACTCTTCAATCGCCATAGGATAGGCTGGGTTCTTGTCTACTGTGATCACACGGGGCTTGGAAACATGAAAAGACCGCAAAGCTTTCTTGAAAAAGCGCTTTGCAGCCTTATGATCTCTTGTTTTGTTTAAATAAAAATCAATCGTATTTCCTTCTGAATCAACGGCACGATAGAGGTACATCCATTGACCTTTGACTTTCACATACGTCTCATCGACTCGCCAAGAATCATTGGTTGGCTTAAGATAACGCCGTACTCGTTCATCTAATTCAGGACCATACTGGTGAACCCAGCGCATAATGGTTGTATGAACAATCGATAGTCCGCGTTCTTCCATCATTTCCACCAAATCACGAAAACTTAAGCTGTACCGTAGGTACCATCTTACTGTTAGCAAAATAATATCCGGTTGATACTGTTTCCATTTGAATAGATTTTTCTTTTCCATACTGATCACGTCCTTCTCTTAGAATACTAGTATCAGTTTGTCCAAGATTTAGAGATTATTTACAAGTGGTTTTAGTTTTTGCACCAGAGCCATATTTCCTAAATTTAAATGACTTCATTTTCTAAGGTCTCTTAAAATATTTGTTTTAGTTTTTTAATCTATATTTTTTTGATCTCTAAATATCATATACCCTCCTAGAGCTTCTGTAGAAATGAAAAGGAACGCTCCTTTTAAAAAAGAGATCACTTAATTCAGAATATTTAGAATTATAATTCCCTACGGCCCATGTAACCTATATACAATAAAGGGTTTTCTATTTTGGGGAAAAATCCCATTCTTTATTATATTGTAATTAGGTAGCGAATGTGTATAAAAAAAGAAGAAATGTAATAAAATTGTAATTTGTGTAGTTTGAAAAATAATTATAGATAATTACGGTTCTGGTGCAAAGATTCCATTTGTTTGAAAAAGGTATAGATTCCTAATCAGTTTGTTCTTATACAGCTATTCCAAATAGTAGATCACGAGTGTTGATTATCCAAAATTAGACAGACTTATCCCTTGGAATGTGACGTAGTTTTTCAAAAAAGTGCTCATTTCAGATTGCCAATCAATGGGTAAATTGTTTCCGACCAGTTGCCGTTGGAATGTGACAAACGATACGGTTTTAAATACTTGTCTTTCTGATGTTTTAGTATAAAGCCACTTGAGTAAAACATAGGTAATAAGAGCGGCGAAAAGTTGATTAAATACGGCATTTTCAGTTGTGCCAAACAGGACAGGGACATTCAAGTTCTGTTTGATCCAACGGAAGAACGTTTCAATCTTCCATCGTGCTTTATACATGTCGGCAATGACTTCGGGTGCCACATTCATTAAATTGGTCACG
>NZ_KQ758725.1:0-8699 GCF_001457055.1 Priestia veravalensis
ACCGTCGGTCGCCAAATCTTCAACGTTCTTCGCTTTCTGCCCTTTTTCTTTTGTATGTAGCCCATCATAGTGTTCCATTCGGATATGAGTAGTTGCTTTTCCTGTAAGAACCGGATGCTTTGCGATACATTCACGTTCATCGTAAATCTCTAAATGATGATCGAGTGTTTCTTTAATCTTAACCATTTGTCCAGCGTAACGGTAAGGAACTGAATACCTTTTTCCGCGGTACGACACCACACAGTCCCGACTGACTTCTCTGGTTTCCCAATGTGAAGTGGGAAACAGAGGCTTCACTCCCCATATCTGCAGGAACTTCTGTTCCTGCTCAAATCGTTGAAATGGTGACTCATTAGTAGTCTGATTGGTTTTCTTGTTAGCTATCTGATCCAACCATGTACGTACGGCTTCATTTAATGCATGTAAAGTTGGTTCGTGTTTTCGCTGAAAGAAGTTATCTTTCAAATACTTAATGGTTCTTTCTACTTTCCCCTTTGTTTGCGGACGTTTAGGACGACAGGCTTTTGGCACAATCCCATAGTAGGCTAAGAAATCCTCAAACTTGCGATTAAAACGAATCTCTACAGGACTATGCTTGATTACAACGGTTTTCATATTATCATAGAGAATTTGTTCTGGTACCCCATTAAAGTAAGAAAAAGCATTCATATGACACTTCATGAGGGTTTCGAGATTCATGTTGGTTGTAAACTCTACGTACTTCATTCGGGAATAACCTAATATCATCACAAATGCATAAATGTCTTGCAGATTGCCACTCACTAAGTATTTTCCCACGTACGCCCAATCCATTTGGGCTTGTTTCCCTGGTGGTGTTTCAAACCGTAAGGTTGCCTGTTTCTTTGGCTGTTGACGAAGAGGACGAACAAAGTCTCTTAAAATTGTCATCTTCCCCTCGTAACCCATCGTTTGAATTTCCTCTAACAGTACGACACAGTTGGTTGTTCCTTCTTTGACTCGTTGAAGGATGTAGGACTTATAGGGTTCGAGCTTACTCTCTTTCTGCTGCTCGCTTGCCTTACGTTCCGGCAACTGATTGCTTTTTAGATATTTGCTGATCGTTTTACGATCGAAGCCTGTTGCTTCTGCAATGGCTGTTTTCGTCCACCCTTTCTGAAATAACTCTCTAATCATAAAAAACTCCCCAATCTTCAGCACCGTTTCTTCACTCCATCTTTGATGTTTGTTTCGAAACGATTATCTGTTATTTTTGGGGAATTTAAAACCGTTGTTATTGGGTATTTTACAATCGTTGATTACACAAAATAGAAGAGAATTTTTACATATTTCGCTTCAAAACAGATGAATTTGCTTATGTTTTATCTTCAAACTACCTTGGAGAGAATAGCAATATAAATCAGGAAAAATTTATTTCTATTGCTAAGGGAATTAAAAACAAAGAGTTCAGTTATAAAGTCTCTTATATTAAATAAAATGACTCAATGATGTGTATAAAAAAGAACCTTTTAAAAAGGTTCTTTTTTGTTTAAATATGACCCATAATATATTTATTTTAGTTAACATAAAACGGATTATAAGAAGTAAAAAGACCACCTTATATACAAAAGATGGTCTTTTTTTATTATTCGTATTTTTTTAGCAACTCTAAGAAGTTCAAGCAATAATAAGTTTGAAATCTTTTTTATAAATTTATTGTTCTCTTTGTCTTATTAGCTAATTCTAGATCGTGTGTTACAAAAATAATAGTTTTACCTTGATTATTTAGTTCCTCAAGAATATTAAAAATCATGTTTCTATTATTAATATCTAAATTTCCTGTAGGTTCATCAGCTAATATATAATCACATTTCTTTAAAATAACTCTTGCTAAAGCAATTCTTTGTTGTTCTCCACCACTTAATTCATATACCTTCCTTTTTTCGAATCCAGAAAGGCCCACTGTATCTAACGCTTTTCTTATTTCCTCATTTTTATTAATATTTTTTCTATAAGCAAGGGCTATTAATAAATTTTTTTCTACAGTTTCGTTTTCTATTAACGCATAATTCTGGAATAAGTATCCTATCTTATATCTTTGTAAAAGCATCTTTTCTTTCCTAGTGATATTATCATTACCGTCAATAATTACTTTTCCATTATCTACATCTTCTAATAACCCAATAATATTTAAGAGTGTTGTTTTACCTTTACCACTTTCACCAACTATAGAGATAAATTCTCCTCTCTTAACACTTAAACTAAAATCACTGATAATCTGTTTATTCTTAAAACTTTTAGAGATTTTAACTAATTCTAGCAATTTATCTTTCTCCTTTAATAATTGAGTTAAGAGATTTTTTAAATAATATCTTTTCAACAAATATCATTAAAATACATTCTAAGACTATTACAATGAACATAAAGGCTAAAAATATTGGTTCATTAAATAATAGAGATAAAATAATGGTTGGAATCAAATTAATTAAGAATAGAATAGAAATTATTCTCCAATTGCTTCTTATTGAACTAAATCCAAATAACTTCTTAATATACAATTTCATTCTATTTTTCCTATAATAACTAGCAATAATATTAAAAGTAACAATAAGATTAGATAGAATTAAAACTAATATTATAACCTGATTCATCTTCTTTTCCATCTTTAAGTCTTGAATTTCTTGGCCGTGTGAATCATAAATAGATACTACCCGTTGAATAGAAGACTGAACGTTATTTTTTTCTATAAGAGGAAGTAAAGTATTATATGGATCTCCACTATCAGAATAGAAATAAAAATAGCTTGAAAGGTAAGAAAGGTAATACGAATTATCAAAATTACCCACATCAACAATTGCTATAGGATCATTAATAAAATAACCTGTTTCTTCACCATACTCTGGATTAAATGTGAAATATTTTTGATGGTCTTTAACATAAATAATATTTATATTTAATTCATCTATTTTTGTTTTATTTAAATTCTTTTTTAATTCTTTATTATAAATATTAGCAACTGAAACTTTTTGAAAATAGAAGTATTCTTTATATTGTTTAACTATTTCTTTCTCAAATGGTTTTAAATTATTAGGAACTAGTATGTTAAGTATAGTATCATCGTTTTTAATCTGTTCTTTTATCGTTCCCTTACTTGCTTCAATCGGATTATATTTTAAATAATTTTTATTAATAGTAACTCTTTTTCCGTTCGGAGAAATGGAGGTATTACCATTATTTGTATTAAGTTTATATACAGGTTCACTACCTACATATGTGTAATTCGATGCATCCATTAAAAAACCATTATGCTTATCCTCTAAATCTATGTAATAACCTTTTAATTTCTTATTTGTTCTATATTCATTTTTAAGATTTCCTTGACCAGTATACGCTACCTTAGTTGCATATAAATTTTGGGTTTTTTGCCATGCTGATAAGTTTGTCATTTTACTTTCTAACTCATTCATATTATGTATAAGTTGGTGTATAGAAAATAATAAGAAAGAAAGGAATATCAGTTTTAACAGATAGTTAGCAAAAGTTAAGAGGGTGAAATTCCTTTTACCTTTTATAGAATTTGTGATACTTATTTTATTAACCGTAAAGTAAAGACATATAACTAGAAACAATAGATAAAATAAAAATACAATAGACGAATATAGTAAATAAAGAAAACTCAGTTCTCCTAAATAGTCTGTTCTATAATTCAAGCAATAATACAGAACACACACAAGATAACTGGAAATGATAGATATTAGTAGTGGCTTAGAAATATCTTTAAGTATATAGAATATTATTTTACTAAGGTTATAGCCATGTATTTTCAATATAGATATGACTCTTAATACGTTCACTAAATAGTAAGAAAAAGCAATTAAAATACAAACAGCAATGATTATAATACTCAGTAATAAAGTAGTATTGTTACTAAAACTAAACTGGTTTGCATTATCTATAATTTCTGCTTGAGCTACATTTTGATTTATACCTGAAATAATTTGTTCAACTTTAGACCTATCACTAGTACCTAAATAATAAATACCTTCCTCACCAAAGTTATCTGAAACTGTAAGATTTCTAATTGTAATAGTGAAATTAGGATTTGCTTGTTTTATAATTCCTATCTGATTTTTACTATGAGTGTCTATCATAGATATAAACTGCTTTGTTGCTAACTTAGGATATTTCCCTTCTCTCAAAGAAACTTTCCCATTTAAAGTAGGGTCAGTAGTATAAACACTTAAATTATTCTCATTTTGAAAAACATACCTAGAAATACTAATATCTTTTTCTTTTGATATCTTATTTAAATAATCAATAAGTCCATTTTTAGAATACTTTCCATCGGGCATTTTAATTAATATACTAGATGAATTGCTATATAATAATTCAAAGGTTTTATATTCATTAAAAAGGTTAAATGTAAAAACAGAAAATAGTAATAATTGTAAAAAAACGAGAAATGCAATAATTTTCTTCACTAGTATATACAGACCTTCCTAAAAAGAATAGGGATATTAAATATCCCTATTCTTTGTGTTTATTATTTATTATCATAGTAAGCTTTATTTGTACCTTTAGATGTCCACTTTTTCTTAGCTGTACTATATGTACCTGCGGATTTCCATCCTCCATCACCAACATCGCCTTCTCCATTTACCACACTAGCTCTTCCCTGTTTTTTATAATGCTTATATGAAGAATAAACATTATCATCCTTCTTACCACGAATCCAATACCCACCATCCATCTTCCCTGAAGTTACTCCTAAAGTAGAGAAAGATCCAGATGGTTTAGGATCAGCTACAAAGCTAGATGTCAGACTGTCTTCTTGCTGTACAATCTCGTAATTACCATTAGAATCTTGTGCTGCAAAAGCTCCAGTTGTCAAAGGGATAGATAAAACTCCTACTGATAAAATTCCTACAATTCCTTTTTTAATACTTTTCATTATAATTCATCCTCCTTTTTTTTACAAATATTATAATAACCTATATTATTTGTAAAATATATGATTATTTTCCTTTTTTTATAATTTTAAGGTGAAATAGTCACTACTAAGCAGTGATTTATTCCATCTTCAGCTTTTTTATAACGTATATTATAAAAAGAAAAAATGAATATTATATACAACCTTAGTTAACATAATGTGTGTTACCGGTAGCAAAAAAGAGCTTGAATCAATTGATCCAAGCTCTTTACCAGTTATACCAAATAAAAATTCCGACTATTATTAAAGGCACACAGGCCATTAAAACTCCATAAAGCGAGAACTCGAATTTCTCTGGGTTCCCCATATAAGACCTCATACCTGCTCTATCTAGGCTAGGTTTTTCAATTTCTGATTCTTTTTTCTCTTTATCAGACATACTAATCCACTCCTTCATCAGGCAATAACATTACTATTAATTACTATTTTATCAGAAAATGGATTAAATTAACGTTATATATTATATTCATTTCCAGTTACCATAATCCATATTCTAGGAACAACAAATAAGCGTAGTTGGGATAAATAATCAACTACGCTTATTTGCTTAAATCTTCTAACTGCGACATTAAGTTATTCGTCTCTACAATTTTATACTGGTTAAGTTTTTTATCAGAAAAGTGGTATGTGTCTAAATAATGGTTATCATAAATAGTTAATCCGTAAGATTCTTTATCATTTTTAAACAACCTTACCCAATATGACTCTCTAGATCCTTTACCAGAAGCGCCACTTTTAGATTTTTTCACTTCCACATTATATAGTGCATTGACGAAACGATTAACTTCTCTCTTATTTTTTAGGATATAGACTTTATCATCATGCTTTATTTCAACTTTAGTAATACTTTTTTTATCAATATTTACAATGTCGTCAAAGTTGTAGGTTTTAGAAGTATAAGCATAATAAAATATAAAAGCAAAGAAGACAAGAAACAATAGAATAAACAATATCTTTTTCAACAAATCCCTCCTTATAACCTATAAATAAATTGTAACATATTTATATTTTTGGAAATAAAAAGTCTTCTCCGCACACATATATAAGAGTCCATTTATCGTGTATACTCTAGTTCTTTGACTAAATTAATAAAGTCCATTGAATGCTGTTGATTTTTCTTTATCATCTTTAATCTTTTAGGATCTAAAAGGATTTTTTTAATCTTGTTATTCTTCCAAATAACAGTATTATAAGATGGGACTTTATATAAATCTCTAAACCACTCTTCAGATGTTAATTCTTCTATCGCTAATTTTAGTTTTGAATAAGAAGTTGGCCTCATTAAAATACCGTAAGACAGTAAATCTTTAAACTCCTCCATCTGATCACCTTCCCATATTCACATTTTATTAGATATCAGCACATAAATGACTATGCATACTATATACAAAACAAGTTTACATAATACCTCTTTCCGGAACACATGAAAAAAACGAGCCCTTGATACACAAGGGTTCGTTTGCTTTTTAAATTTATGGTTTATGCAGCTTTTTATACATCGTTGATATGACGATGATCTTCAGGTGTGTGGTTGAAGAAAGAATGTATAAAAAGCGCTTCTTTTATACATATGCAAAAACAAGAAATATATATATTTATTGGTAAAATATGATATAATTTAGTCGTTGTAGCATTCATTCTTCAACGAGCATAAAAAGCAACCTCGCTTGCCAATTGTCGAGGTTGCTTTTTATTTTGTTCTTGTACATAAGGAACTTTACTGATGCTACAGATGAAATTGAGTTTACTGTTTGGAAGTATTATGAATATGAGTAAGTATGATGAAATAGATTTTGAAGAGATTGTGCTTGAAATGCAGAAGCAAGTTGAACCTAACTTAACGATAATACGTAAAACGGAAATAAAAATCCCTTAGAAACAAATATTCTAGGGATTTTAATTGTCGTTGTTGTTGTCACAAAACCTTATTTCCTACATCAACGCTAAAAAACAGTTGTTTTTCTCCAATGAAGGAATGGGAAAGGCTCTACATAAAGCTCGTCGTATTCGGATTTATAGCTATGTAATGCGGCATCCAGCAATCTGAATTCTCAGTACCAATGTCATGACCATTTAAACAGACTCTGTTCATACCGTCTAAACCATCTAAACCGCAGCATCCGTTTAAACGATCTCCATCTGGATGATGCTTAGAATTGATTAGGTCCTTCATATTTATAATAATTGTACCTTTTTTATCAACTTCATCATCTTCATCAACGATTAAGAAATAACCTTGGGGAATATAATCTTCCTCCATTTCCTCTTTGAGTAAGCTCGTGTCATTTAGTTCTGTTAATACGTTAGAAATGTCCATTTCGCAACTTTTACAAACTAACTTCAATATAGTAAAACCCCTTTAACTAGTTTATATTCAAACACAACACTTATAAATATGATGTTTTTTCAATAATTTGTCTAGTTAAGTGGTTTGCTATTTAGAAATTCATACTCCTTTGTTTCCTATTATGAAACTCCCAATTAGTTTACTTTACCTTGTACTACCTACACCTCAAATAACAATGATTATCGGTTCTTTAACCGTAAGAAAATATTCATAGACCTGTGACATTATCCTAAAATTGAAAAAGACCTTCAAAAAAATATAAAATTCCGGACTTATATGTTCTAATACCTTTAAAAGCTCCTTTGTATATACTGTTGTGAATAAAACGTTATTATGGTATAAATCTACTATAATATAACAAAGTAGGTAATTTATATGTCAAAATGTAAAAGGTTTTTGGTTTTATTTATTGTATTAATTCCTATCGCTTTTTTCTTTTTTGTACTCAAAGACGATGGAGAAATCAAAAGAGATAATATAGAAATAGGATATAAAACAAATGATGAATCTCAACGAATTATTGATCCACAAAATAAAGTGGATCGAAACAAGGAGATAATTGTCTCTACACATTTTAAAGACAATTCGGAAAAGGAAAAACAAAATAAAAAATTTGTACTAAAGTTGGCTAATATCAGGGATAAGAGCAATGTTTTGATGGAAGAAACTATTCCTAATGACGAGGCCACTTCGGGTTACGAATTTAAAATTAGTCCAGGGAAACTCTCTGCAGGAAAATACCAATTTTCTTTGTATAGAGATAATAATTTGAGCATAAGAAAAGTCTTTACATTCAAATGATAAAAAAGAACAGTTCGTAAACGTATACTTTTACGAACGATTTATTTATATAGGAAATCTATGAATTTTATCGTTCGTTTAAGTTTAAAAAACAATTACGAACGTCCACTTAATTACATATACTTATACGAACTGTTTTGCTCCACTAAAAAATAAATGTTTCCTTTATTTTTTCACTTCAGTAGCACTCTAAAGAAAATTTATCTCCAATAAAATATAAAATTTTTTCTGTCACAAGCTCGTCACCTATTTAAGCATGGCCATTATAAAAGTGGGTGTTTAATAATATCTACTGAATAAAAAGGTTCTGGTGCAAAAACTTCAAAATATCTGCAGGTAATCTCCCAAACTTGGACAAACTGATACTAGTATTCTAAAAGAAGGACGTGATCAGTATGGAAAAGAAAAATCTATTCAAATGGAAACAGTATCAACCTGATATTATTTTATTAACCGTAAGATGGTACCTACGGTACAATCTCAGTTTTCGTGATGTAGTCGAAATGATGGAAGAACGCGGACTATCGATTGCTCATACAACGATCATGCGCTGGGTTCACCAGTATGGTCCTGAATTAGATGAGCGAGTACGACGTCATCTTA
>NZ_KQ758726.1:0-8675 GCF_001457055.1 Priestia veravalensis
GACTTGTGTTTATGGAAAAAGGGAGTTCCTATCCTGAAAAGGCTGTTTTAACAACGGCAAAAGAACATGATCGTGGTCAGCTTGAAATCATGGTGGACGACAAAAAATGCATGTATGTGTTTGACCGTGGCTACCTAGATTACGAGCGCTTTGACCGAATGACAGATGATGGTTACAAAAGAACAAATGCAGATATAGCTGCCAAAATCGAAGGAGTCATTCTAACAGTTATGCTCCATCTCATACGCCTAAATAGCCAAGTTAGCAATATTACAATTACACCTGGTATTAACGCAATAAGTAAGGGACCACCAATCATCATCATCTATCTACCTTTCAAAATACCTTTTTATACCATTTTAACTTAAGTCTTCTTTTGAAAATTTCTATATATGATATACACCCTTAGATACCATAATGTAATTTATCGGCCACTAAACATTTAGTCTTCTAATTCATGTCATTTTTTAAAGAATCAATAAAGTTGAATGCAATTTTGGAAAGTTCATCTTTTTCTCTTGTACATAACGAAATAGGATTTTTCAAATTAACTTCTTCTACATGTACAATTGCTACTTGCTCTTGAGCTAAATGCTCATTGACTTCAAGCGAAGAAACAAAAGTAACTCCATATCCTGCAATCACCGTTCTGATTGTTTCATTCAACCCATTAATTTGTAATCCAATAATTGGCTTACTGACATTATGGATCTTACAGAGAGAAAATAATTTTTCCCTTGAAGAACTGCCTTCTTCACGAAATACAAAAGGTTCTCTTACAATTTCAGATAATGCAACTTTTTTTCCAGCATATTTATGATTTTTATGTACGATAAACAACATTTGATCTTCAAATAGTTCATTACTCGTAATTAATGAATGAAATTCCCTTTTACCGCCTATCAAAGCGATTTCAGCTTGGTAATTAATCAAATAATCAATTGCTTTACTAGAATTAGTAGTTATTAATTCTACCTCTACTTCAGGGTATTGCTGTTTGTACAGTCCAATCCATTTAGGCAGTAAAAAGTTTGCAGGAAGGTATGTTGCTACAATACGCAGCTTTCCAGCTGTACCATCCCTGTATTGCTTAATAGAAGATTCAATCTCACGTTCAAGAGAAAATAATCTTTTAGCATGCTTAGCAAGTTGTTCACCAGCAGGGGTTAAAAAAATCCCTCTCCCTTTAGGAGATACTAAAGTTAAATCAATTTCTTGCTCTAATTTTTTTATTTGAGCTGTTACTGCCGGTTGACTTATATTCAATTCCTCAGCAGCACGGGTTACACTTCTTTTTTCGGCTACAGTGTAAAATAATCTTAAAGCATGAAGATTCATATTTCGCTCCTCTAATCATAAATAAAAGTTATTAATACTAAATAAATATATATTAGATTTATAAAACCTCTTCCTTTATTCTAAAACTATAAAATGTAGTACTCAAGAATATTTCTTAATAAAGAGGTGAGAAGGGAATAGAGACTTCCCTTATAAAAATGAAATTAGTATGCATTGAATGTGGTAAATCAATTTCTTATGATAATTTTAGTTATTACTGTGAATGTGGTGGATTGTTTGATATTGTTCAGGACTTTCACAACCACGATGCAGAGCGATTAAAACGCTTATTTAATGAGCGTCTCTCAGAACGTATGACTCCTTATGCTAGTGGCGTATGGAGATATAAAGAATTAATCTTTCCTGAGTTACCTGAAGAATTTATTGTGACAAAATATGAAGGAAATACAGGGTTATATACACATCAACTAATTCAAGATTATATTGGTATGAGAAAAATCTACTTAAAAGCACAGAGCGAAAATCCCAGTGGTTCATTTAAAGATAATGGAATGACCGTAGCTGTTTCTCATGGAAAATCCCTAGGTTATAAAAAATTCACTTGTACTTCAACCGGAAATACCTCTTCATCCTTAGCTATGTATGCTTCCATAGGAAATTCAGATTCTTACATTTTTGTCCCTAATAAGGATATATCGATGAACAAGGTACTACAAACGATCGCATATGGTGCTCATGTATTTAGTATTCCTGGAACGTATGATGATGGAATTGAATTTTTAGAGAAATATAGTGAAGATTTAGGTTTATATGTTTGTAATTCAATTAATCCTTTTAGAATAGGAGGTCAAAAAAGCATTATTTATGAGATTGCTCAATACCTAAATTGGAATTTACCGGATTGGATTGTTGTACCTGGGGGAGCTTTAAGTAACGCAACTGCATTAGGTAAAGGACTACATGATTTATTTACACTTGGATTAATAGATAAACTTCCGAGGATTGCAATTATACAGGCAGAAGGGGCGAGTCCATTTCACCAAATGATAGATCAGAAAATGAAAGAACTTATACCTGATGGGTCTCCATACACCAGAGCTTCTGCATTGAATATTGGAAATCCACCAAGCTGGAAGAAGGCAAAACATGCTCTAAAAGAAACAAATGGAATTACAGCTTCAGTATCGGACACTGAAATTCTTAATGCAAAAGCTATTATAGATAGAAGTGGGATTGGATGTGAGCCAGCCTCTGCAGCTACAGTTGCCGGATTGAGAAAGTTAGTAGATCAGCAGAAGATTGATAAGGATGAGACCGCATTATGCATTCTAACAGGAAATATTTTAAAAGATACAGATGCTTTAAAGGAATATCATTCTGAAGATAATATGGTTGCAACTTTTAAAAATACACTACAAGCAACTTCCTTAGATTACAAAACTATTCAAAACTATATATAAATCCTTGTAATGGTTCAGAAACCTCCTGTTACTTTATTATCAGGAGGTTTCTCTTTTTATACTGTATACCATATATAATCTTAGTTAACATAAAACGTATTCGTGGAAGTAGCTTACATCAGTGTTTTATTTTTTCAATGAGCGTTTTCCCACCTTAATTGTCTTACGCTTGTTATTCTTTACATAAAATGGATATAAATTATAAGATTTTCTCCATTTCATATTGTTCAACATGTACGTTAAGGCCTATTCTTTTTAGAAATTGTATAGATTTTATATCCCGTTTATCGACGTTATTAATGGAGATGACTGAATGGCGCTTCCAAATCCAATGAAACAAAGAATGACCAAGACCTTGGTTTCTTCTTTCTTTAAGAATACCAAATTGGAGAACGTTTCCCTGTTTTGAATTAATTACAGCATATCCATAAACGGCATCTTGTTTTCCTATCGTGATAACATCATATAAATGTGGATTGCGTAATATAGCTTGAACAGATTGTTCCCAAGAGGGGGCAAAATCCCAAAAAGAATGTGCCATAGTCCAATCAAATTTATTTGGACTAACAGTGTTTATACATACCTTCTTATGGATAGCCATGGGTTTAAAGTCGATACTACCTTTAAAACAAACAAGTTCTCGCTTTATTTCAAACCCTAAATTGCTATAAGCTTTAATAGCTTTTTCATTCGTTTGGATAACTTCTAATAAGCATTTTTGAACATTATGTTGTTTAAGTATAGGGATAGCGTGGTTGTAAATTTGTGCTACAAGACGCTCACCTCTATGTTTTGGAATGACTCCTGTACCAATATCAAAAGCTGTTTTCTTATCATTGTGTTCTTCAATTCCATGCATAATAAAAGCTACCTGTTCATCTTGACTAAACGCACCAAATGATAAGTTGTATTGAATCCCTGCACCTGTAAATCTTTCAGCTAAATAATCTGGAGATACTTTAAACGGAACTACATAATCAGAGAAGGCTTCATTAAAGCACGTTGTGAATTCTTGTAAATTTATGTTCTCAAGACTTTTAATAATCAATTTAATCACCTCTTAATATTTTCAACCAATCCTATTACTTTTGTAGTATAAGCGTACTATACTTGTATCTTTATCATATACACAAGAATTTTACAACATCACTCTTTCGGTACACCTGCCAAAAGAGAACCCTTATTGAGAAAAAGATTCTGATAAATTCCTTGTTTCTGTTTTGTGCAGCTTTTTATAAATCTTGGATACATCAGGGTTTGATCTTATAGAAGTAACAGCTTTAAAAAGTAGGGAAAATTACCGTATTTCTAATGAACATTGTTCAGCATATCAGGAAAAACAAAAATCAACTTTAAGATTTAACATAGCCACGGATTAAGAAGTCTATGACAGCTATATGAACATCTACGGTTTTGTTATAAAATAGCTAACTATATGTTTATTCTAGAGTGTATTAATCTTTAATGTTGATAAATTGGTATAAATCTAAGGGAATTCTTTTCAGGTAGAATTCCCCCCCTTAAGCCATAT
Organism: Priestia veravalensis; assembly: GCF_001457055.1. Lineage (NCBI taxonomy): Bacteria > Bacillati > Bacillota > Bacilli > Caryophanales > Bacillaceae > Priestia > Priestia veravalensis. The sequence continues at coordinate 4,291 of NZ_KQ758726.1, forward strand.
TTAATCTCCTGCGATGTGAATTAACGATACTTTTGAGTGAGATATTTTAGAGATAAATTCTTGATAATTATTTTGCTCATGGCTCGGTACATTGCTTTGATATTGGTTTAAATCTGATATTAACTATCTTAGCTTACCACCTGAAAATATTTGCACCAGAACCTTATTTTTTATGTTCTCTTCTATAACTCTGTTTAAAAAAATAGATAATTCAGTAAACAATACTTTTTTGTCATTCATCTTCAATTCAAGTAACAAATCATAAAAATAGTATATTTTATCCATAATAACCAAAATTTTTATTGTTTTGAAGATATTCATACATTATAATAGTCTATGTTTTTAGTTAATATTTAGCATTTATATATATTTAAGGAAAATATTTATTTTGAACAACATCAGAACAAGGAGAGAAATATGAAGAAAAAAACAACTATAATTTCGATTTTAGTCTTATCGGTCATTGTAGTAGTAGAAACTTTTGCCCTAGTAAATATTCAACAAAACAATAATAATGCAATTGCTACTCTAGATGATGAGATTATTACTCAAAAACAACTCACTAATCAGTTAGATTCCAAAGAGAAAAAGAGGTTAGCTGATAAGCTTATAAATGACAAGATAATAGATTTAGAGATAGATACACTGAATCTAAAATCACCTTCCGAGGAAGAAATGTTAAAACAACTTCCCTACATACAGTTATTTGATAGTAGTAAGAAAACTTTAGCAGACGAACAAACTAAAGAATTTGTAAAAGAATATATACATGTTAAAGAATTAGCTAAAAAGTATACTTTAAATGATGAAAAGTTCAAGAAGTTTATAGAAGATGAACGAAACTTCAATGGGGACTATTTAATAAAAATTCAAGAAATTAGTGGCAATCATCAGCAATTATCTAAAATTGAAGATTCCTTAAAGCAAGCTAAAGATATTAATTCAATTATTAAAAATAACTCTCTAGATATTAAAGAAAAAAATATATTTTCTTTAACCAATGAATACAACCAAGATTTTTCTCAAAGTAAGGTTGGAGATTACCTTCATGTAATGGATGAACATCATGGATCTGGACACAAAATTATAATAATCACAAACATTAACAAATCCGATGAAACAATATTTAATTTAAAAGAGAATAAAGAAGAGATTTTAAATGTTTATATGAGTAAAAACTATTTTCAAGAAAGGCTAGACGTCCTAAATGTTCTCAAAATGAAGCATAAAATTAAATATGCCATTAAAGAATAGATTAGAAGTTAAGTTAATACTGGTAATATTAATGCTTATTATTAGTTCAACTTTATCTTATAGTCATAATGATACTACTAAAAACCTAGATTTAAGTGCTAAATATTATGAAAACCTAAAAACATGGCCTAATAAATTTCTTAATCTAAACAAAAATTCTAGTACTGGAAAAGGAATAAAAGTTGCAATTTTAGACACCGAGGTTAAGTTTAAAACTGTGAATAATTTGAAGAGAATACATTATTTTTTATCAAACGACAATGCTAATAGTTTTATTGAAGCATCTACCCATGCTGATCAAATTGTAAGCATTATTAACTCCATTGCTCCAGATGCTGAAATCTATTTGGTAGTTGTTTCAAACAAAGACGGGAAAATAAAAGAAAATGATTTAAAGAATGCTCTAGATTGGCTCACTAAAGAAAAAGTAGACATTATAAACATGAGTTTTGGCTTTAATTCAGCAATGTCTAAAACTATTGAGCCGCGTTTAGAAAAACTTTATAAAAATAATACCGTAATAGTAGCTGCGTCCGGCAATGAAGGAATATCAAGAGTAAATTACCCAGCTTCTTCTCAATATGTAATTAGTGTTGGAGCTAACGATTACTCAGGTCAGAAATGGATAAATTCTAATTATGGCACAGAACTAGATTTTAGTATGCCCGGTGTGCAGATAATAGATAAATATAGGCAGATTTATGTTGATGGCACATCATTTAGTACTGCATTCATGAGTGGTATGATCGCAAAACTAAAGGAAAAGCACCACAATACCAGTAATAAAGATATATATGCAAAGCTTATTCAAATGACCCCTACTCATAAGTGGAATCCATTGAATGGATATGGAACACCTACTTTTTAATTAAGAGGAGATAACATATGAAATTATTAAAAACTATTACAATTCTATTTTTAGCTCTAATGTCAGTTACATCTACAAGAGCATTTGCTGAAGAAGCCACACAGGAAAATCAAAATGTAACAGTTCAAAGTATTAAGCATCTTGTTATAACTTTACCAGAAAACTCTGATAGTTCTTTAATTGACATGTATGAGAATGGTGGCTGGGAGTATAACCCTACTACTAATCAGTTACAAAAGCCGGTTACTTATGAAGGACTAGAAATTGAAGTTGATAATAAAGTTTATAATACTGATGAAAATGGTGTAGTATCGCTTTCTACAGAAAAAAATGCAGGTGAAGAGGTAACAATCGAATCAGAACAATTAAGTGCTAGCGAAAAAGACGTAAAAGAATCCAATCAAAAGCTAAGTACTACTGCTGATGTTAGTGATGAAACTGTTGTCGTTGAAGAATATATTAACTTAAATCATTTACTTAATAGTATGGGTGATGGACAAACTGATGAAGTGACTGATGAAGAAGCTCACGATGCAACTCTTACTCAAGATGAGCAAGTTGGAGAGCTTAAAGCTGCAGCTCCCTATTTAGATAATAAACAATTACCTTCTCGTGGACGCGCTATTCATTGTAATAGGTTCAATGGTTATTTAGGCGATGGTAGGTATTACTCAAACGAAGCTAGCCCTAGCGCAATTAGAAACTTCTTCCAAAGTGATTGTGATGTATCACTTGCACGCTCAACAAAATGTTATGCTGATTATGGGTCTAACCCCTATTGTGCAGCGAAACCTTCTACTAAAAATGGACACTGTGGTGTCATCGTAGGGCATGCAAGAGGCTACCACAAGCATACAGGTTGGTTTAGTCCATCAAAATAATATATAGGAGTATATAAAATTGAACAAATTAAAAAATAAAAAAAAGTTTTGGGTATTAATTGTTATAGTAATAGCTATTGTTTGTATTATGGGATTTAAATTTTACGAATACCAAACAAAAACTACTGACCTATCTGGAGAAAATATAGATACAATCTATCTATTAGACGATATGAAGAGCTATGAAACAAATCATCGTTTTTCTATTAGCAAAGATGTTAGCCACCCAGGTTACAAGGTATATGCTATTGATAATAACGAAAATAAACGCATTACTGTAAAGAATGAGAACAAAGAAAATACCATCTACAGAATAGAAGCATTTGATTCTAGTTCTAAAACGTCGAAAAATGTATCAATCGGCACTTCCGAAAAAGATTTAATTTCAGCATATGGTAAAAGTTATATCGAACGTTCAAGTGACCAAACAGACAAAATAATTGAGTATGTCGATAGAGATAAAAATATCTTACTTTCATTTTTTATTTATAAAAATAAAGTAGATGGAATTAACTTAGAAGTTAAAGATTTTTAAATGACCTATAAACATGTATAAGCCCAAGGTTGCTTTTTACAGCTAATATTTGTTATGAGGTAGAAATATTAGTACATAAATAATAACATGTTTTTCTATAATGACTATGTTTTTTTAAAAAAAGCATATGTATAAATAGCAGACTTTTTATACATACATTCTCCTCTCAACTGGCAAACGGGAAAAACCAGTCATATCAAGGATGTATAAAAAGCTGCATAAATCAGAAAACACTCCTTATCCGGAACTCTTGCCTACCAAGGGTTCTTTTTTGGGTTGTGTTCCGGAAAGAGTGTTTATGTAAACTAGCATTGTATACAGTATTCATATATTTTTGTTGCTTAGAGAGTCCATTTTTAATTTATGAATAAAGAAACAAAACCAAAAATAAGCGCAATTGCTAAAGAAGATGCCAGCATCCACCAGGCAAACAAACTTATAGGGTTTTTTAAATTCATTGCTTCTTGCCAAGATACTTTAAAAGATCGTTCATTTAGTTTGTAGCGTTTGATTTGAACGTACTGAAAAATGTTGAGGAATATAGAAAATATCACTAACGTCGCATAAATATTGACTGAATTTTCTGTTTTATTATTTTTCCGTTTGAGAAGAAAAATGAAGACACGTGAACAGAGGTAGTAATCATCCATTTTTTCACTATAACCTTTGGCGAGGGCGACAGAGACGGTTAAACCTTTACGGGACAGCTCTTCCTGCTATTTTTCGAATCCAAATGTGTGCGGATTTCCACGGTGCTGCTTTTAACAACCGACTAATTTGTAAGTACGTCCGTGAACTGTTTGTACCCAACTGAGCCAGTACGTTTAAACAGTAGACAATCATCGCG
>NZ_KQ758727.1:0-8620 GCF_001457055.1 Priestia veravalensis
CACGACGAGTCATCCGATTACATTTAGAAACGACCAAGTCAAAGAGTTTTTTCATCACGTGGTAGTCCAGATGGCTCGCCTTTTTTGAGAGAGTCGAATGGTTCACTTGCGGCAATCCATATTGCTCGCCTACATCCGCGCAGTGTCGGTAACTTTTAAATTCATTCATTGATGCGCAGATTAAGTATTTGATCAGGGTCAGCACATCAAGTTTACGAGCTGTATCTTTATAACCAATGGCCGTTTGAATAATTGCCCGTTCTTCTTCTGAAACAATTTTTTGAAGCAAATTCGGGAATGTGATATTCTTTTTCATAGGGACACCTTCTTGAGTATGTTTTCTACAAATTACATTCTACAAGATAGGTGCCCTTTTTTGTATGCTTTTTTTGGATTTTATTGGTTAATCAACACGCATGTTATTTTTTAGAAAATTCAATGTTTGTTTTTAAGATAAATAAAATTAATTATTTTTAGATTATGGTTTTTGTTATTTTAACAAAATTTGCAATTAGCGTTGTAAACCCTTACTTAATTACTATAAATTCTCTTAAAGAAACGGTTGTGAGATAAAGATTATATTTACTTGAGGGACGTGCATCGTTGCTTATTATGATTTGAGTATATGCATCTTTGCCTAAGAGCTAATCAAAGAACTTTACATGATTTGGGATAGAGTTCTCCCATAAAACTAGTTTCCCTTTTTGATTATATGCATGGCTGCAATGCCTGAAATAATGGCTTTTTCCGGACGAACCGAATTTAACCCTAGCATTGGAGTAATAAGCTTTCTAATAAAACGGTGATCTTGTTCGAGAATATCGTGGGGATATTTAGTTTCCATTATTTTGAGCTCTTGAGGCATCTTTTTTTCTTCTTTTTACTTATGGTTAGCAATGGAAAAATTGGATTTTTATCTGTTGTGATCACACTAGCCATAGAAACATATGAAAAGGACAAAGCTTTCTTAAAAAAGCATTTGGATGCCTATTTATTGCTTATTTTACTAAGATAAAAATTAATGGTGTTTCCTTCAGGTTCAACAGCGCTATAGAGATACATCCACTGCCCTTTTACTTCTATATAGGTCTCATCGACTCGTCAAGAATCATCGGTTGACCTAAGATAATGCCGTACTTGCTCATCTAATTTAGGGCTATATTGCTGAACCCAGCGTACGATCGTTGTACAAAGCATGGAGAGTCCTCGTTCTTCTAGCATTTCCACCAATCCACGAAACTGAGATTGTACTGTAGGTACCATCTTACGGTTAACAAAATGGTATCTGGTTGGTAATGGTATTTTCATATTGTTTAATTGTAAGAATCTTATCAATTAATGCTGCAATTTTAGTTCTTATAGTATGAACTATGTAAACTAGCATTGAATATGATATACATCATTAAATACAAAAAGCTACTTGCGTTAAAGTAGCTTTTACAAACAACCCATTATTATATATAAGAGTGTAAACATATAATAAATTATCTTTTTCTAGTTAAATTATAATTACCTGTATTTTTACTTTTATCATATGCATTATCAATATATTGATTTGGATCTTTAAGGAAATCCTCTTCATTAACCAAAGAAATATATGAACCTGTTAAAGAATTTACAATTTTACATACATCACAAGTATATTCAGGAGGTTCTTGGTTGAACCTATTCTTGTGTATAATGTCGTAGAGGTATTCATTATTTGTATGTATGGAACTATGTCCATCATGATTTGTTACAGAAGACCTTAACCAAGAATATCCACCATTATGTTTCATAACAATGCCTAAGACACCATTGGTACCAGAGGTGCGATCATTTCGTTTTATTTGTTTGAGTGAATATTCAATCTCCCAATCAATCCACTTGCTTAGTTTCATATTTGGAGAGATTATAACAATAGTAACTGAGGTAGAATAAATCATGTCTTTTAATTTATCTTTGATATAATCAGTTGTTCTATCGGACATATCGGGTGATTCGCTAGTTTCCCCTTGATAATATTCAGCATCTTCTCCTAAAGATTCCAAAATTTTATCTCTTAAATCCTTACTTTCGGAATATTTATAAGATATGAAGGTTTTACGTGCCAAATTAATTTCCCCACTTTTATTTTTAGTTAATAAATATATTGAATTAATGCTTTGCTAATTGGCTAATAATTTTTATTACAGTTTCAATTAGTTCCTCTGGGGTTTTTGTATCATCACCCAAATCGTTATACAAGGGCTTTAATTTTTCAATTCCAACGTACTTATCAAAATCTTTCATAACCTCTTGCCACAATTCGTTAGATGTAAAACCAGTTGCGCCTATTGGGATAGGAATCGCCCCATTTTCTATAGAAATCTTAAATTCTTCGTTCATTCCACTAGCACCAATTACCTTTTTCGTTTTCATATCGATCTTGTTTCCGAATATAAAGATAGCAATACCGACATTAGAAAGCATTTCTTTGCGATATTTAGTCCATAATTCAGACTTAGAAATTTGTCCAGTTGTGACTTGTGGAAATGGTCTGCACTTAAGTCTTTCTTCTACCTTGTTATTTTGACTTGAATAAAGTTCTTCTAATGCACCTGAAATAATGCAACTTCCTATTCCTAAACCAAAACCAGAAACAACATTATTATTACTTTTGATAAGGGATCTACTCAATAATGTACTAAACTCAAATGCCTGTGTTTCGCTCCATCTGCCGTAATCGCTTGCACTACCCGATACAAAAATATTTTTTCTCTTTACAAGTGAAGAGACATGATGCAGAATATCTGTTACATCAGAATAATTGTCAACTAACAGAACCTTGATACCGTACCTTTTTAAGTCTTTAATTTTTAAGTCTTGTTTAATTTCTGCATATAAGAATTCTTCCTCATTTTTATACTCATTTATATCTATCTTTTTCATAAAGCAATAATGGGTTCTCGTATTCGTATTTAATAAAATCCTAATTTTACTTAAAATTTGAGATAAATTAGGGTCATCAAAACTAAAGCCGATAAATAAAAATGTCTTAGATACTAAATCCCCGCGCAGGGCCGTACTGAATATCTCCCTCTTTTGATCATACCCCTCATAATCATCTTTGGTTAAAACTGCATCATGAGGCAAACTACTATCTCCATGCATTTTATAAACCTTTGCATCACTTCCTGGTACTGAATAAGTTAAGTTTTCAGATGTTATCTTTTTATCTACTTTTTTACCTGTTGCCTCTAAAGTGGATTCAATTAATTGATCATAATTTGTTGTCCAATATGTATCAATAGGTAACTGGGATAAAATCTTATGATTTTCTGTTATGGATACACTTTTAGTAAATTCATCAATCAATACTTGATTTATTTTGTTTCTCCCATTAAACTCGTTGACATGATATTGTGCTACGGCTATTAAATCTGCTTCCTGATCAATATCCAATTGTAAATCTTCAGCCACGTCCCGTAATAAGTCTTTCCAGTCTACATGGCCAGCTGGACGTGAAAGACCCGCACCCGCAAATATTGCGGCATTTGAGTCTTGGATTTCTTTTACATAGGTTCTTAAAAATTCCTTAATGCTTGCATCATACTTCAAATTCTCATATCCCCTCTATGTATAATAATTGATAAAGGACGGGAATCCTTCATTAATTATTATACATTATTTTACTAACGATGGTTCAAATGTAACGTTTTAATTATAGAAATAATACAAAGTTTAATAGTAACAATTAGCTATATAAAGAAAAAAGGTCATTGTTATATAGCATATGCATAAAAAAGCTGTTTTTCGTGCACCAGGAAGCGAAATAGTAACGAAAATGACAGAAATATTGGAGCGTATTGAGAAGGAGTTGTAACAGGGTTATAGAAATACCGTGTTTATTATGTATTTCTTCGAAAATAAAGTGAAAGAATTATAAATGTGTTATAATAATGTTGCAACAAACGCAACAAATAATTATATATTGTTTACTTTTGTTCTGTTGCGTCATTAAATAAAATTAATTAAACATACAATAAAAACAGCCGAAGTGCTACTAACACTTCGACTGATTTTTATATAGCTGTTAGCAAGAATAATTGGCTGGCAGTGATATACTCAGAAATGATCTACTCAATAGCCGCCCAAAGCTTAGGAGTGGGTCATTTTTCTTTATTAGAACTGTTATTATTGTCGTCTTTTATAAACTTTAATAAAGCAAGTAAAAAAGTTCCACCTGCAAATAACACCATCAGCGTCTCATTAATGGGTATCACTCCTCTCTTAGAAGCTCAACCCTAAATATTCTTAGCTAACACCTAAATATTATTATAGCATGTTTTAAACTGGTGAATGCGTCCAAACAAGGTAATAAAATTTCTATATATATGTTATAACTAAGTTCACGAACAAATTCAATACAAGGTACAAAATTTGATATTAGAGCTCGTATTGAGATCAAACTATAATCCGTGGTATACTTTCCGTATGAATTAACGGAGGGATCCCCATTGGAAGATAAATTCGATTTGATTTTGACGGCAATAAAAGAACTTTCTAGCGAAGTATCTGCAATCAAAAGTGATGTACATTTACTTAAAGAAGGTCAAGAACGTATAGAAAAACGCCTAGATAGCATCGATAACAAAATCGCAGGCATTCCAGATAGCTACGAAAACCTAGAGAACTTCGTTGGTAAGCAGCAACGTATTATTGACGAATTGTCAGCTAGATCTGTAGAACATGGCGTCGAGATAAAAACTTTAAATAAAATAGTTCGTAATCAATAGACGCTCATATTAGCGTCTTTTTTATTACCCATCCAGCTTAAATTTTGTGGCGGAATTCTTTTTCTGTGAGTAAATTGCGGAGCCTTGACGGAGAGGAATAAGGGGAGTGCCTCTGGAGAGTCTAAATGTATGAAAAGGTTTATTATTTATAGGACGTCTAATAAGATTTATATTATCTATTAAATAGACGACTTTTCATTAGTTTTTATATAGTCTAGAGGGTGTTGCAAAACTCATAAATATTCAAAAATGAATGCATAAAAGAATCCGTCTTCTTGGAAGAATGATAGTACCCTAAACTATCTCCAGAAAGGACGGATTTACTAGTATGATAACCAATTTCGAAGAAAATCAATCCCTTTTACACATTTTATTTGCTTACGTAGACAGTTTAACAGTGGGACCTGTTCCAGCTGGCACAGGTCGTCCGCCTATTTGTCGTAAAGCCTTACTCAAATGTTTCTTCGTAAAAACTGTCTTTCAAATCCATTCCTTACGGAAATTAACTCGTTTCTTACATCAATATCCTTTATTTCGTGCATTCTGTGGTTTGTCTGCCGTTCCTCATATCTCTACATTTTCACGTGTAGGTACTTGGTTTCGTGAGAAAGGCATCTCATTGATTCATGAACACGTTCTTCAAGAAATGAATGTAGGGCTAATTCCATGTGTTTTAATCGACAGCACTGCTTTACGGAGTAGTCTATATGACTCGCAAGCAAAGTGGGGAATGTCTACCCGATACCGTTGGTATAAGGGCTATAAGGCTCATATTTGTTCCACACCGGAAGGTGTTATTTTGTCATACGCTTTTACAACAGCAAATGTACATGATAGTCAAATGGCTCCTGTATTGCTTCAACATGTAAAAGATCGAAACGTTTTGTTTTCGATTGCTGATGCTGCGTATGATAGTCAGCATATTTATGAAGCTGCAAGTGCATGCAATATCTTTCCTGTGAATCCACTCAATCCACGAAAAGGGAAACAGACGAAAATTTCTCATCGTCGTGTACTATCAACTTTTTTACAAACAACGTTTGGCAGACAATTGATGAAAGAGCGTGGAAAAATTGAACAACAGTTTAGTAAACTAAAAGATCAAGGGTTGGAGCAGCCTCGTTGGTATGGACAAAATCGCTATCTGTTGCATGTTCAGCTAGTTTTTCTGATTCATAACATTGCATATTTATTTTAGTTTTGCAACACCCTCATTTGTTATTATTAATAAGGTTTTTAATTAATTTAATAGAATGAAGGAAGACAAATGATATATCTTATTTCAGCAGCATTAATTATTTTAGGAAGTGTAATCATAATTTTTTTAATTTCTTTAACAAATGATAAAGAGAACAGCGAAAAGATGGATAAAAAGCAAGGTCTATTTTTCTTTCTTTTAGATTTCACTACTACAATTTTAGGTATGGGTAATGTTCTTTTACCAATAGGACTAATCTTTTTAGGTATTTTACTCCTTATTTATCATTAATTTTTCACTACCTATAGTACCGGTTATGTTAACTAACTTTGTATGGAGTATACATAGGGTAATTGAAGAGTATTAAAGTATATGGAAAAATAATTGAAGGATTTTTATTTTTTAATACTATGTAAAAGGATCTATTTAAATAGATAGTTTCAACCAAGGAGGAAACAAATGCGAGATTGTCCTAAAGAATTAGACTTCATTTCATTATTTGAATGTATTCCACTTAAAAAGGACCAAAATGAGAACTTTTTGTACGATGAGTCCACTTTTATCTTTACGAACGAAATAAACAGGTTTGAAGTAAAAATCTCACCATTCTATAATTCTTTCTCGCTTTTAGTAACGGATTTAGAAGACGATGAAATCTTTTACTACAGTCTCGAGTCGGTTACAAAGGTTGAAATCGTGAATGATAATAAAGAAAGTAAAGCAATTCGATTATTTATAGATCAAGGAATTGACCGTTTTATAATGATTATGGATTTAGTATTTAGACCCAAATTTAAAGTTGTACTAAAAGAGGTTTCAGATTCCTAGAAGGAACATAAAATATATAAGCTATACACCTTTAGTAAGGAGATTTAATGAGAAAATACATAATATTAGATATGCCTATAAATGACATTAAGAAAGTTATGATAGTGGACATCAAAGATGAAGTAAATATGTTTCTTTATAATACGTCAGATGATGTACCTTCAATTGGAGACTATAGTTTTGAAACATTACAAGAAGCTGAAGACTTTTTTAGCAAGGAATTTTCAAAAGAAAAAGATAGTATAGCTTCTTGGATTTATGTACCAAATCCAACTAAGGATTGTCAGGAAGATATTATTAAACCAGTAAGAATTAAAGCTATAAATACTTGTAATCCTCAATGGGGAACTTATGAGGAATTAGTAAACGGAAAGTGGATAGACATTAAGTTTTAGCATACCTACTACCCATAACGCACTTAGGGCCACTAAGGGGGTGTTTCATGAGTTCTTATGAATATCAATCAGTAATGAATAACACTAAATGGCAAGAAATTAGAAATGCAATGAACGATTGTTCTATAAATACAATTTGGAGAATACAGAATTTCAAAACTAAGTATATAAGTAATTGGGATGGAGATTGGTTTTATCATTTCAAAGGTAATTATAAAAGCATTGAGTGGTTAGAAATAAAGATCGAAAATTTAGAAGAGAAGGATCAGTTGATAAATATACTTAGAACAATTAACGTACCAGGAGAAGCAAAAGGTGATGTTATAAAAGTTTATGGTTACGTTCAAAACAGCAATTCTGTAAACTATTTATAAATCGCTAAAGGTTCTTGTAATCCGTTTTATGGTAACTACAAAGCGAAAAAGCTATCTTTGGGGAAGATAGCTTTTTCTACTGATAAATAAAATTAGGTTGTACGTGGAGTCCTACAAGACTTCTCCCGTAGTTTGCTCAATTTAATACACTTTATTCTTATACAACATATTCATTGCTTTTTCTAACAGTAAAATGTCTTCTTTCATCATTACTTTCATATCTTTGAGATCTAATTGAATATATTCTTCTGTTAAACGTTCTAATTCCCTCACGAACAGAGATCCAGTGTAGTACCCGGAGTTTTTCACCAATACATATCTCCTTTGTGTGTAATTACTATATTCAGTTCCCTTTTATTCAGATTAGCAACCAATAAAAGTAAATTCCCTAAAAAAATAATCCCTTGCCCCTATAGGCAAAGGATTTTTTAAATTTATTAGAATAGGGGGAATACGTTACTAGTCTGGACAGATTTGTAGATTCATATACATATATCTTTAAAAATAAATGTTGTGATCAACTCTATTTTTTAGAAAGTAACCTTACTTAAGCTCTTTTATTAGCTAAGTAAATGTTAAAGTATTTCGCTAATTATTGATGTTTCACTATTTACACCTAATGACGACAAATACAACGTTCTTCTATAACTCTCAATCGTCTAAAAAGGTACACTTTTTTGGACTATGGAAAAACCATTGCTATTGAGTCTATTTAATTGGATTGTCAACACTAAACTAGACAGTTTTCTTAAGGTGCGTAAATTTGTATTCCACTGGACTTAAATAATCTAAAGTACCGTGGATGCGTAGATGGTTAAACCAGTGCACATAATCTGTAAACTCTCTTTGTAACTCTTCTAAGCTATCAAAATGACGTTTCTTTACGAACTCTGTTTTGATGATTTTGAATGTTGCTTCTGCTACTGCATTATCATACGGACAGCCTTTCAAACTTAGAGATCGCTTGATGTTAAACGTTTCTAGGGCCTCATCAATGACTTGGTTCTTATATTCTCTTCCTCGGTCAGTATGGAACATTTGAACCGTATGTAAATTACCTTTTATTGA
>NZ_KQ758728.1:0-8432 GCF_001457055.1 Priestia veravalensis
ATGTTTGTGTAATAACGTGTAACACTTATTTTTTAGCCTCATTTTTGTTTAAGAATTTTACTGAGGAAATCAACTTGTACGCACGCTTTTTAAACTCTTCCTCTTCAGGACCACATGACTTAGGATCATCCATACAACTTCCAGTATAAATAATCTCTACTCCTCCCCATCCTTCATCTGGATGAATGTAAGCACCATAACCATACGAACCTGTTTCCTTTTTCTTAAACGGCGCTACATATGTAACTTTTCCTTTTCCATCAATTTGTTCAAATTTCATATCTTCACCTATACTATTCGTTAGGAGTTCTTTGGCATATCCAATTCCCGTTTCATCATTCGATAGAACCGTTGTATACCTAACGCTAAGCTGTGCTTCTGTTTTATCGTTATACAGAATACCAGCTAAAAACGCCTCACTGCTTTCACCTTTTCGCGTATAACCAATGCCATCGATTTCCCCACCAGTTGGAAACAACATTTCATACACACCCGTTTTGGATTCAAGCGTATAGTATCCTTTTTCCGTTTCCTGTGCGGATTTCAGCATGCTGCGCGTAAATTCATCTTGGAGTGCTCTTGCTTTTATTTGTTCTTCTGTTGTCGCTTCCGGTTGTGTTTCTTCCTGTTCGTTTACTCTTTGACAAGCTGTGAGGCTCAACGTTACTATCAGTAAAGCGGTGAATCTTTTTAAATTTAAACGCATTGTATATCCTTACCTCCTGTTGTTACAGATTATCAAGTGAAACGACTTCTCCAGTTATAGCATTTACAGCGTAATGGCAGTCTAGCTTTCCGCAAAGAACGTACCTTCCTTGTTTGCGGTCATAAACGTAGTATGGCGTAAGTTCTATGAAATTGTGCAGCTTCTCAAGCGCTTCTGCTTTCGCAACTGTTACTTCTTCTGCTTTTTGAAAGTCTGCAATCATTTCTAAAAGGGACTTTGTATCCATATAGTTCATAACCTCATAGCAAGAACGATCAATAAACAGCTGAATGTTTCGTTTCAACACACTCTGCATTTGTTCTTTTAATTGTATTTTAGCGACTAAGTAGCCTTTGTCTCGATGTATAGATTTTAAAGACCACTTTCCAGAGTCGCTCTTATATACTTGTGCTAAAAAGCGCTGAACCGCTGCGATGCTCCGCTCAATATCTTCCTTCGTCACTTCTTTTAAGTCAGGATGTGGCTCTCGTTTCAATGCTTGATTAAATGATACTTCTTCTGTTAGCGTCAAGCTTTTTTCTTGAAACGCTTGTTGAACTTCACCTTCCCACTTGATTAGTTTATCAAGTTCTACATAGGCCTTTTCAGCAACAATGACGCTGAATGGTATCAGCGACAAATCGCGATTTCGTATGTATACTTCTTCAATCGCATAAGCAGGCGTCATTTTTTCCGTCTCCATACTTGGAAATTCAGCTAACTTTAGCTGCTCAGCCACAATGTGCTTCACTTGCGGTAGAGTAAGCTCATACTTTTCTCTGTTAAACGTCTCTTTCTTTGAAAAATCTCCGTTGATTGAGAAAAATGTTAAATTCCCCGCTTCATCCACTTCAACTTCAATCAATCCAGATGGCGATACGGAAACACCGTTTAGGATTTTTCTAAAGGACATTCGCTTGTCCTTACGCTTATGAAATACAAAATGAGTGCCTTCTTGAAATCCCGTTTCGCTCTCAATCCAACGAACAACAGCATTCGAGTCTTCAATCGAAAGCTTGACACCTTCAGCATAAGAAATCCCGCCAACGAAAATAGCAGTTGTAAACAGTCCTGTGTGAAAATCGACTTCCACTACAGCTGTTCCAGTAGGGTTAAGATCTTCATCTAACAAGTCTTGTTCATGATTGGGAAACCACTCCATTGAAAGTGTATAGACTGTGTCTCCTAAAATAGTAGCACTGCGCCTAACGTCTGAACGATATAAATAGTAGTCTTGCAAGCCCAATTTTTCTTTTGTATGTTGAATGAGTTCATTTATTCTTGATTTCATTTGATTCTCCTTATTCTATTCCATAGTTTGGTAGATTTACCCACTATGATAAGGGAGAAACGCATTTTTTACAATTATTTTCCACAAACACTTTTAGAGCTTCCCTTTCCGATAAGCAAGTGGCGTCATTCCCATCATTTTTTTAAACTGATCAATAAAGTAGCTGGTGCTGTTAAATCCCACTTCAAAGGCTACGTCCGTAATGCTTTTTTCCTCTTGCTTTAAGAGCAGAATACTTTTTTGAATGCGATACTTCATCACGTACTGAAGCGGCGTAACGTCTAGCATCCGTTTAAAATAGCGGCAGCACTCAGATCGGCTTATTTGACCGGATGCTGCAATATCATCGAGAGTAATTTTTTCGCTATAGTTCATATGCACCCACGTTAACATAGCTTTTATGCGCTGATTTTTCACTTCTTCTGTGTACACGTACCGCTTCTGAAAAGCGTGAACCAAGAGCTGTTTCCAAACCTTAATAAGATTAGCCGTAATCTCAATTTCAAACAGCGGTTCTTTCGTTTGCACAAGCTTGCGAATGACAAATAAAGCTTGTTGAATAGCTCTGCTCCACTCTTTGCTTCCATCAATCAATACATACGATAAGTTGGTGGATTGAACGTAAGGCAAAACGTAAGTTGTATAGAGCTCTTGAGGTAAAAAAAGATGCGGAAGCACGTTTAAACAAATATACACACAGCCCGTTTTCTTCAGATCTTCTGCCATATGCAAGCAGCCGCTGTTAATAAAGAGTCCATCCCCGCTACGCAGCTTAATTTTTTCTTCGTTCACTTGAAAAACTGCTTCTCCTTTTAAAACGTAGATGAGCTGAATTTCATCGTGCCAGTGAAGCGGGATGTAACCGCTGGCGTGTTCTAGTATCGTCGTCTCATAGCAAGCAATCGGCAGCGCTCCCGTATAGTGCTTCGTTAGCTCTTTTAAGTTTTGTTCATTGATTAAAAACTGCTTAAACTTCATAGTCCACCTCAATATTTTTAT
Organism: Priestia veravalensis; assembly: GCF_001457055.1. Classification (NCBI taxonomy): domain Bacteria; kingdom Bacillati; phylum Bacillota; class Bacilli; order Caryophanales; family Bacillaceae; genus Priestia; species Priestia veravalensis. The sequence continues at coordinate 2,997 of NZ_KQ758728.1, forward strand.
ATTTTTAAGCTCGATTTGAATATAAATACGCATTTTTTCTCTTTATGATTATACTATCATGATATTTTGTAAAGGTAGGAAATCAAATGAAATCTAATCGACGTGCTGGCTTATTATTCGTGATTGTGGGCGCAACGTTTTGGGGAATTGGAGGAACAGTAACAAAAAAGCTGTTTCAAGACTATGAAATTGACGTCAACTGGCTGGTGACCACGCGTTTATTACTAGCCGGCTTGCTGCTTTTACTTTTAAGCTGCTTTGGTAAAAATCGCCGGGAAGTCCTTTTCATTTGGAAAGAAAAGCAGACGGCTCTTCAGCTTGTCACTTATAGCATATTGGGCATGCTTGGCGTGCAGTATACGTATATGGCAGCTATTCATCATGGAAATGCAGCTGTCGCAACGCTGCTTCAATATTTAGCACCCGTCATTATTATTGTATACTTGCTGTTTCGAAGACAAATGCGTTTTACTAGACAAGACGGAACGATCCTTTTATTAGCTTTAACCGGCTGCTTCTTCCTTCTTACAAACGGGTCGCTCTCAACACTTTCTGTACCCTATCTAGCCATCGTATGGGGACTGCTTTCTGCGGTATGCTCCGCTTTTTATACGCTGTATGCAGTTCGGCTGCTTAAACGATTTGACTCTTTGGTTGTTGTTGGATGGTCAATGGTGGTTGGCGGAGTTGCACTTAGCTTTATTCGGGCGCCTTGGGAAGCTCATTTTGACACATTTACGTTTGCTGCGTACGGCTACTTGCTCTTTGTCATCATCTTTGGAACGATGCTGGCGTTTTGGCTGTATATTAAAAGCTTAGATAGCCTCCCTCCAAAAGAAACAAGTTTGTTAGGAAGTCTGGAGCCTCTTGCTGCTGTTTTGACAACGGTCTTTTGGCTTCAGCAGCCGTTTGGGTTCTTTCAGTGGGTAGGAGCTGCTTGTATCTTTGGTGTTGTCTTTTTACTTACGCTTCAAAAAACTCCTAAAGCAAACACGCTTGAACAGAAAGATCCCCCTCTCAAAATCTCTTAAATGATGAGAGGAGGATCTTTCTCTATAGTTTATTCAACTGGCGTTTGAACGTCTTTGGTGGTTTCAATACTTTTAATTTTAAGCTTATCTTCACCTTTTAGCTCCACGCGATAGATTCGATTCTTTACAAACTTCGTACTGGCATCATACGAATCGGTAAACGTGTACTCTTCTGTTGCATACACCGAATACTTACCTTCACCTGTCTTTTCAACTTTACTAACAAGCAATTGATCATTTGCAAACGACACGTTTTTTCCAGCTAAAGACGTAATATACGCTTCTAAATCACTATACACTTGCGCATCTTCATCGATATAAGGTGCCATTCCGCTAAAGTCACCGCTGTTTAAGCTTGAAAAATAAGCGGCTTTATAAGACCCTACAAAGTTGTGAATCTCTGTTTCACTCACGTCTTTTACAGGCTTTGGGTCATTTTCTGCTGATTGCTTATCTTTTGCCTCTGCTTTTTCTGTCATAGCTGGTGCAGTGTTATCATCCGTAACCCCGCGGCCAAAATTCATATACACAATAAAAATGAGCACGATTGCAAGAACTGCCCCTACGAAAAAGGGAAACGTTCGCTTTGTTTTTTGCTGCTTTTCTAAAACCGGATAGTCGGCTGTAGCTGGAACGCTTAGCTTTTCTTCTTTCACTTGCAAACTAGCAAAATAAGAAGGAAGAGAAACAGGTGACATACGTTCCGGCCCGGTAAGCATTTGTACTTCTTTAGCAACTTCAATAAATTCAGCAATAGCTGAGCTTCGGTACAGGTCTGCTACTTGGTCGAACGCTTCAATTTCTTTTCCTTGAAAAAACGTTCGTGAAGCGTTCATAAACGATGATAGCCATTTATAGTGCGCATCCATTTCTTCAACGTAGGTTACTCTCTCGATTTGTTTTTGTAGCTGTTGTTGAGAACGCTCGCTATCGTTTATCATTTCATTAATTTCTTTTTCAATAGCCCGCAGCGCCTCGATAGCGTATGCTTTCATATCAGTTTCAAGATTCGCAAAACTGTTCTTCAAACCAGGTAAGTCGATTTCTTCGAGCTGTTTATTTGCGACGGTAAGACGGCGAATGCTTTCATTGTATTCGTGCTGCTTCGTACGAAAACCAGTTGCTGTTTGCTTTGTCACGTACTGCTTTTTTCGGAGCTGATTCCATTCTTCAAGCAGCTCACTTTCTTGCTTTTGAGCAGTTAAAGCATCTTCTTTTAACCCTTCACGCTTTTGATCAACATCCATAAACGTTGGCAAATATTCTGCGCACTTCGCTTCAAGATTCGCTAGCTTGTTTGTTTGACCATATGCTGACATAACATCGAAAAAACGATTTAACAAGCTGGTCATGTCAGACGATGTGTTAATGTTTGTTTCAAAAAGGCTTAGTATATCTGTATGCAGTTGTTTTAACTTCTCTACTCGGCGCAAGTTTTGACTGCGAGCTTCCAGAAAAGCTGGATAATCTGTTGAAAGCAGCGTTGTCACTAAAAATTCTCCGTTAGTCATATCATACTGCTTGCGCTCTGTTTTCACTACTTTATAAACCTCATGCAGCTCTTTAGAAACTTCCATCATAAACTCTTGTTCCGTCAGCTGATGAAGCTTGTCCTTTACGTTACGTAAATGGCGTGAGCGCAGCGGTTCTTTTTCGTTATATAAGCTCAGCCATTCTTGCAGCATCTCATAAGCTGCTTCATTCCATTTAATTGTGCTCATGTAGTTATTCACCCGTTAATTCAATATTTTCTACTATCACTATACAGGAATTTCACGAGATTTCCAGACAAAAATAGCTATACGATAACCCGCATAGCATTTCGACATTAATATTCATAAGCTTTTAACTCTTCTTCAAATACCATTTGCATCGCGGTAAAATCATCTGGATGGGCCTTCATCGCATCATGTAGGTGGTTTAGCTCAAACTGCGAAGTAATCTCGTATTCTTTTAAATATTCATAGCTTTCAAGCTGTTCTTTAATCACGTACTGCTGCATCGTTTTGTTCTTAGGGTATTTCTCTTGGGCAGCTTGATAAACCGCATGCTCAACCTCTTTTTTATCTAATGACAAAATTGGATTCGTAAGCGTAGCTGAAAAAGCTGTTGGCGTATCATGACTGGTTGCCGTTTGACCTGCGAGCTTATCTTCAAGCTCAGACAGCTGCATTTTTACATGTTCAAGCTGCTTTAAAGCCTGATTTTTTTCTACGAGGACTTCTTTCTTTTCTTCTGTCAGTTCAGCAAGCTCTTCTTCTAGCAGTGAAATTTTTTGATAGCTCGTAATAATAAGTGCAGAACAAAATAAAAAGACAATCGTTAGCGCAAGCATCAGCGCAAGAAACCACCATTTTTTATAAAGAGGCATTGGAACTGTTGACATGTAAAACCCCTCCTTTATAGCTTGGCACACTCTTTTAATACCCATGTATATGCGTAAAGAAGGGATTTTATTTATTGATAGACGGCTAAAACGTTTTTAATACAAACTCTTTAAAATTCTGCACGGCTGGTGAAATGTATCTTCCTTTAACCCAAGCTATGCCAATAAGACGTTCGCATTTCGGGTAGTGGATTGGAATTTTCACGATATGACTTTGATCTACTCCTTTTAAATCCGGCAAAATCGATACGCCAAGCCCAGCGGCCACAAGCCCCGCAACCGTGTCTGCTTCTTCTCCTTCAAAGGTTACGTGAGGATTCACACCCACTTCATGAAGAAACTGCTCAACCGTGACGCGTAGGCTAAACCCTTTTTTCAAATGAATAAACGGTTCTTCTACTAGCTCTTCAATGGTTATTGCTTCTTTTGTGGCAAAAGCATGATTCGTCGGCACAATCGCAAATAACTCTTCTCTCCAAAGCTCTTTCCACGCTACGGGTTCTTTAATACCCATGGGAGAGATTAAGCAAATGTCTAACTCTCCTTTTTCCAGCTGATCTAGTAGAATATGCGTTGGACTCTGTCTAAGTGAAAAGTTGACCTTGGGATACTGTCTGCGAAATTCCACAAGCAAATCAGGTATGAGGTTGGTGCTCAGCGTATGTAAAAACCCTAGAGAAACCTGACCTTGGTCAGGGTCAAGTAAATGCTGAATCTCTTGCTTCCCTTTCTCAAATTCACTCATCATATTCGTAACGCTTTTTAGTAGAATTTCACCGTACTGATTTAAGCGAATCGATCTTCCCTGTCGTTCAAAGAGTGAAACACCGATTTCCTCTTCAAACCGAGCTAGCGACCTGCTTAAAGCGGGTTGCGTAATCGAAAGCTCCTTGGCTGCTTTTGTCATATGCTGTAAGCGTGCTAAAGTCTGGAAATACTCAAATTGCTGCCATTCCACCTCGTTTGACACCCCTTCCACTCATTACATAAATGCATTAAAATCATGATAACTATGCATTATACATTATATATCAGAAGTGATAGGATATACAGGAGAGAAATTCTTCTATAGCTATAGAATCGAAATTAATAATCAAAAGGATGGATAAAACATGTGTGGAGAATATGATCATGAACAAGTGATGATAGTATGAGCTATATTCAGCAGGGAACAAAAGCGTTTCGCAAAACGAGCTTTGCATTTTTTGCAGCGGGCTTCAATACTTTTGCCATTCTTTATTGCACTCAGCCATTAATGGTAACGTTCACAAACGAATTTGATGTTTCACCGACTATCGCAAGCTTATCGCTATCCATCACAACTATTACCCTCGCCATCAGTATGCTTGTCTTTGGTTCTCTTTCTGAAGTCTGGGGTCGAAAACCTGTGATGGTTTATTCGATGTTCACTGCTTCTGCGCTTTGCATTTTAACAGCTTTTAGTCCTAATTTTTATGTGTTACTAGTATTTCGTGCACTCGTTGGAATTGCTTTAGCAGGGTTACCGGCCGTTGCAATGGCTTATCTTGGCGAAGAGATTGAAAGAAAAAGCTTAGGTGCAGCCATGGGATTATACATTAGTGGAAATGCAATTGGAGCCGTAGCGGGGCGCGTCATTTCAGGAGTTGTCAACGACGCAGCCAGCTGGCATTTCTCCATTGGATTAATTGGAATTATTAGCTTAGTTGCACTAGTGTTGCATAAATGTTGACGCAATTTTCAGTTTAATGTTTTTTCCTGTTTAGAGCCAAAAAAGTAAATACCTTATTAAAGGTGGCTCCATCCATTTGGAAATTATGTACAATTAGACTTGTGCGACGACGACAATTTATTTTTAAGGAACGGTTTTTCCTTTAATCTTTCGTATCCAGATATGTGCCGGTTTCCATAACGAAGCCCTTAAAAAACGGCTAATCTGTAGCGTTTTTCGCTTACTTTTTGTTTCGATTTGCGCAATTACATTTAGGCAAAAAACAATCAGTGCGATAAACACTTGGTTTTGAATGGCCCATTCACTTT
>NZ_KQ758729.1:0-7762 GCF_001457055.1 Priestia veravalensis
CGGCGCTGCTCATAATGTGATTTCTCGTGAATTTGGGCAACTAAATCCAAAAATACCTGTTGGAACACTTCAGTCGGCACTTGATTTAATCGGCGTCCGAGCTGCGAAAAGCTAATCGCTTCTAAATGCGTCGCTTTTTGAAGGTCGTCAGAAAATAATGTCTCACTGACTGCACGCAGACTCTCGGTTTCGTTGAGTTGTGCGAATACGAGTAATTTCAAGAATGAAGCAATGTACAGCTTCTTTGTATAGGAATTTAATTGATAGCTTTCAACCAATTCCTCGAGTTTTGTGGAGAAAATCGGTGAAAACCATTGTTCAAATGATGTTTTTCGTGTAAACTTATCCATGCTTATTGTCCTTTATTTTGGATTTGGATGGTTTATTACCGCCCAACCATTATAAAGGCTTTTTTTATGCAAAGATAAATTACTGAAAATTCAGATTTTTATAAAGCGTTGAATTATTTTAATGCGACACTAGTGAATTTAATTATATAGATAAATTAAGCAAGTGAGCATTACTATAGCTGAAAGTGAAATCTTTATATAATGTACTACTATCTACTTTAGATTAACTCTATTAACAAGTTTATAAAACAGAAAATAGCAAAGGTAGAGGTTAAGGCTGCGTCAGAATCGCTAAAATTTGTATAGATGACTTTTACAAGCTCAGAAATTAAATAACATATACCTACTATTGCTGGAGCTAACAGAAGAAACATATATACTAGCCCTTTCTCCATGCTTTTCTTGAATAATGCAATATCCCTGTCATGAAAGGCTTTCACAATACTAGGATAGATCATGGTTGCTACCGTTACACCAAAAGGAGCATCTCATATCTTAACGAGATATGAGATGCTCCTTTTACAAGTCATTGTTCTATCTTTTCTTTTCGTCCAACAATCCAAGCTAACGATAAAGTTGAAAATGTTACTATAATTGTAGTTAACATACCTACACGCACCTCTTTTTTTCCTTATAATTACAGTATGACATAAAATTAAAATAGAATCTAAGGGTATATATCAAATATAAAGTTAAGTCATTTTTTTATGCAAAATTCTGGATACGATAAGACCAATTCCACCTAACGCAATGAATAAAACAGCTCGGATGGCTAAAGGAATGAACGGTAAATCATAAAGAACAAGCTTAATTAAAGTAAGAAACAATAAGCTAATTCCAATATAAGTACCCGCTTTGAATAATTTTACTATACCAATAGATAAACCAATGATAGCTAGTAAAATCCACGAAAATGTCAGAGCTAATGTTTGAGTATTGGTCGATAACGCTTCTGTGAAAAGTTGAACTTCCTGCGTGACAAAACTTAAGGTTAAAATGGTAAATAAAATACTGGTACTTGCTACAAACAAGGTTGATTTTTTCATTGAATTATTTTGAATAAACACTAAAAAAAGCATTGTGCCTAAAAAACCAAGCCAATTTAATGTCGGTTGTGAAAATACCGCCTCAATTGGTATCGCCATAACAGCAACTGCGCTGATTGTGTAAATTGCATATCCCACAAATTTCTGAATTGGATTGTTATATTTATGTGCTAAATAACAAGTAACAGCTCCTTGAATAATATAAAGCAACAGTGCATCTTCTTTATTAAGAAGCTGATTAATCAAAAACGCAATGCCAATGACTAAATAGCTCATAAAAAAGTCAAATTTCACCTTTTCTGTTTTATATACCTTAATACATAGGGCATATACTACAATAAGTACAGCAATTATAATGGTAACAGTTGTTTTTTCCATCGTACTACTTATCCAGCCATAAACGATAAATAAGCTTGCCAAAGTAGTTGAGGCATAAATAAACTCATTCCCCTTGCGAACGGCTGACAGTAAAAGTAAACAGACATGTTGAATAAGAAGAGCTGCTCCTAGAAGGGATGTAAACTCTACAAACCAACCATATACTAACAACACTACATTCAAGAGTATTGCCGCTAACCCATATAACACATGATAATTCAATCTCCACGCAATGAACGCAAAAGCGAGGTATAAGAGCGTTTCGTAGCTAATAAACACAAGTTGATTGGGTGAGTTACTTTCTATTAAGAACGGTACAAGCACCCCGCCAATTATGCTAATGATCCCAAGCGCTTGTGAACGATAATAAACAGTCATGCCAAGCCCTGCTACAACCCACAGCGCGTTTAACATAAATGCAAACGAAGGCCCAATCATTCCATATAAACTATGCGCTGCAAACGTTGTTAGCATTAGGATTGGAACGGACCCACCAAGGAGCACTTGCCCTAATACAGAGCGTTTTTTTACAATTTGCAAATGGCCAACACCTACAAATGCGGCGCTTACAATATATCCTAGCGTAACCTTGACACCTTCACTCATTACCCCGTAGTCAGAAGCAGCTTTAAATCCCCAAAGAACACCAATTATAAAAACAAAAATAAAAATGCGGGGCAACCATATTTGAAAAAGCTGTTCTTCCCAATTCGTTGATTTTTTCACTTGTTGTTCATAAACTTCAGTTGGCTTCATCGGCTGATGAGAAACCGCTTCTTCATGATTTGAAGGTTTCTTTGCCTGCACTGTAAATTCTGTTTTGCTCCCATATTGATTAGTAAGTAGTTGCTTTAACTCCTTTACTTCCTCCTCTAATACCGTAATCTTTTTTTCTAGGTTCTCTATTCTTTTATGATCCATAACATCTCTCCCTATAGCTTTATCAATTACCAAATTATATCATTTTAGTGTTTTTTAGGATATCTCTTTTCAATTTAACAATAAAAAGTGCAGGCTAAAAATGCCTGCACTTTCTGCTCATGTAAAGTATTCAATTTTTGCATTTGGAAAGAATTGACCAATATAGTATTCAAGCGTTTCACGCAGCTCATGCTCTTCGTCCTTTGTATACACATACTTTCCAATCCCATAGCGTCCCCACTTATAGCGACGCTCTTCTTCATTCATTTGTAGCTTAGACTTTGGATAGTTCTTTTCAATGACACGTTTGGCTGGTTTTGTAAATCGATGCTGAATCATTTCAAATGTAATATCATCACGCGATTCCTGTGGGATGGAAGCATCCAGCTTTTCAAATAGCTTGCGATACCCATCTCTCCATCCCTCATGGATATAGATAGGTGCTACGATAAACCCCAGAGGATACCCCGCTTTTGCCACTTTGTTCGCTGCTTCAATTCGGTAATCTAACGGTGACGTTCCAGGTTCAAAATATTTAATAACATAATCAGCATTCACGCTGAAACGAAAGCGCGTTTTACCGTTATGTTTAGCATCAAGAAGGTGATCTACATGATGAAACTTTGTCACAAAGCGAAGTTGTCCTAAATCGCTTTCTCCAAAATATTCAATGGCATGCTTGAGCGTATGAGTTAAGTGATCAATACCTACAATGTCAGACGTACACGCAGCCTCAAAACGCGTAATTTGTGGTGCTCGTTCTTTCATGTATTGCTCAGCTCTATCTAGAATTTCTTCTACATTTACATACGTTCTGATGTACGGCTTACTTCCCATCGTCGTTTGTAAATAACAATAGTGACAGTGTCCCATACACCCTGTTGCAAAAGGAATTGCGTATTCTGCCGAAGGCTTGGACGTATCAAAATTTAGCGTTTTACGCACACCCACAACAAGCGTTGATTTTGCATTGCGATACTTTTGCAGGTGATTGTCTCCAGGAATATTTCGAACCTGGTTATGAGACGTTGTTTCGCGAATTTCAATGCCCATTTTTTCAAATTTATCTTTTAGCTCTACGCCTAGCGGATATTCTAAAGCACGTGGCTCAATATATACTAATTGCGGTACAAACGGTTTTATCACATTCATCACTTCCCTTTACTTTTCACTTCATGACATTTAGTGTTCGAAAAAAGGAATGGCATATGCTTGTTAAATGTAGGCTAAAAAAGACGCTGTTTAAACAGCGCCCTTTTTTAGCCTTCGTACGGTCCGTAATCAAATAGTTCGTTATATGCTCGTTCTGCTTCTTCATAGCTTGTGTATATCGCATCATCATCTGATAATAAGTGATACGACTCATGTAAAAGCAGCGCAACGTCGCTGTTATTTTCAGGATGCTGAACTACTTCTCCCTGCGTAATATTGGCTACGTTTGCCGTATGAGGGTTTCGATAGATCACAAAAACTTGGTCCCCAACATGATATTCTTTTTTCATTATGTCACCTTCTCTATTTCAGCTTTATTTCTATAGTGTCCGCACATAGTGACTTTATAATGGTGCTTTTTTACACTGTCTGACGTTCAATAAGCTGAAAAGGAAGTTCAATGTATTGAAGACTTTTATCAAGCACAAGTTTAAATAAATGCTCCCCCATTTCAAAAAGTGGTAGCTGAATAGTAGTAATGTCTAAATAAGCTGTTAACGGATGATTATCAAACCCAATAATCGCAATGTCTTTGGGCACTGATAAACCTTCTTTCTTACAGCGAGTTATAACTCCTACTGCAAGCTGATCATTGGTAACAAGCAATCCTGTTGGCCGGTCGTCCATTGCAAGCAAACGATCTACAATCATATCTCCATCTGTTATGTATAAGCAATCTGTGAATACCCACTCTTCTCGTATCGGTTCTTGCAACCTCTTCATAAAATCACCGTAAGCATTAGCTCGCTGTTCACTGTTTGTACCACTCATCCTGCCTACGCAGTAACCAATTTTCTGATGTCCGTGCTCATGCAGGTAAGATAGGGCTTTTTCAAAAGCTGCGTAATGATTAACGTACACGGACGACACCTTTTTAGCTGTTCCGTCTTCGCATACAACAACAGGGCCATACGATTGATACTCGCTAAGAACACTCCAATCATTTGCTCTAGAGCAAATGATGACACCATCTACCTGCTTGGTTTTCAACATATGAAGTGCTTCAATTTCCTTCTTTACATCGTAAGCTGTTTGGCACAATACAAGCTGACAGTGAGCGCTAAGTGCTTGCTTTGAAACCCCTTCAAGTATGACGCTAAAGTATGGGTGATTAATAAATGGAAGAACAACTGCAATCCGATTAGTCTTTCCTTTTGATAAAGTAACCGCATTGCTATTTTGCTCATAGTTGAGCTCATCCACGACTGCTTGTACACGCTCTCGCTTCTCTTCGCTTACATAAGGGTGATTGTTCAAAACTCGCGATACGGTAGAAACGGATACCCCAGCTTTCTTTGCAATATCTCGAATATTTACCATTTTTCTCTCCTTTTGCTCTTGTTCTGAAACGCGTTTCATCATTTATGCTGTTTTTATTATAACGAAAGGTGGTCATAAATGATGCTTGGATTGGTTATTTTATTTGTTTTATGCGGAGTTGAACTTTTACTAGCTATGGTAGCTTTAAAGCAAAAACCAGATTTATGGAAGGAGGTTGAATTCGAAGATTTTTATGATTTTTACGATTCAAAAAAGCGATAGAAACCTATCGCTTTTTCTAATTATTTATGTACAACCTCTTCAGTGATTGATCGACCTTTTGTCTGATCTATATCTAACCATTGCCACTCTTCATGTAGGCGAATCCTTCCGTCTGGCAAAACCTCCGGTGTAGAAAAGCATGTGCCTCCGCGAATTTCATAAGCTATGTTAACATGCTGATAGCGGAATGTAAGACAGCTCTTTTCGTCTATAGTCCCAACTAACGTCCCGTATAAAACGTCTCCACCTTCATACGTTGCGTGAATAATTCTGCCTTCTTGCTCATAGCGAAAGGTCGTATGAGAAGATACTTCACCGTTATCCGTATTCTGTACAGAGCGAAACACTCGATTCCTAAAACAAATCATCCTTTCACCTCTTTTTCAATATTCTAACATTTTAACTCTAAAAAAAGATGACATCAACCCTTCTTTCCGGTTGATGTCATCTAATGAAATGATGAAATTAAGCTATTTGTTTTTTAGCAGGTTGTTTATGAGTAAGCTTTGGATAATTAAAGACAATCGCTAAAATTCCAAATATCGCTGTTAAGATTGGATAAAATGCGAATGGCATTAGTTCAACTGAGGATACTTTTGCAAATTCTGATGCAATTAGCATTTGCGCTCCATATGGAACAAGTCCCTGCACGCTACATGAAAATAAGTCAAGTATACTTGCTGACTTACGGTTATCGATTTCGTATTCATCTGCAATCTCTTTTGCTAAAGACCCGACCGTAATAATTGAAATTGTGTTATTAGCTGTCGAAAGATTTGTCGCACTTACTAATCCAGCAATACTAAACTCTGCGCCTTTTCTTGTTTTAATATTACGTGTTAATAGCCCAAGCAAGAAATGGATCCCTCCATTATACTTAATAAGTTCAACGACTCCACCAATTAAGATGCTGAGAATAATGAGTTCAGCCATACCGCCAATTCCTGTTGTAATAGCTTTTGCAAAGGTTGCTAGCGTATAGCTTCCGTCTGCCAATCCAATAATTCCAGCTACAACAATACCCCCTGTTAAAATTGCTAACACATTTAATCCAAGCAATGCTGCAACCAGCACTCCTATATAAGGAAGCATTTTTACAAAGCTAAAACTTTCAACATCTACATTAGAATTATTTCCAAGCGTCATTACTAATAAAAGAACCATTGTAATAATTGCTGCTGGTAATACAATTAGAAAATTCACTTTAAATTTATCGTTCATTTTTGTTTTTTGCGTACGAACCGCAGCAATTGTTGTATCAGAAATAATGGATAAATTATCTCCAAACATTGCACCGCCGATAACGGCTGCTACGGCTAGTGCTGCAGAAATATCCGTTTCAGCACTTACTCCAACTGCAATTGGTGCTAGAGCCGCAATGGTACCAGTAGAAGTACCCATCGCAAGTGAGATAAAAGCACCGATAAAGAATAATCCAACAACAAGCAAGCTTTGTGGCAAAACAGATAAAGCAAGGTTAACCGTTGAATCAACCGCTCCCATGCCGCTTGCTACTTCTGAAAAAGCGCCCGCCAGAATAAAGATAAAGACCATAATCATCAAGTCCGGATGACCTGCGCCTTTAGCAAAACGCTCAACCTTCACATTTAGCGTTTCTTTCCGGTTCATCGCTAAGGCAACGATAGCCGCTACGATAATTGCTACAAGTACAGGAAGCTTATAAAAATCACCTGTAATAATCCCCGAGCCTACAAACAAAGCTAGAAATACTCCTAGCGGCAGCAGTGCCCAACCGTTTTCTTTTTGTTTTCCCATGTTTACACCTCTTTGCATAAATAAAAGACCTCTTCATCAAGAAGAGGCCCTCTTATAATTCTTTATAAGAATACGCTCTTCTCATCTTTCAAACAAAATTGTTTGCTGGATTTGGCACCGCACTCTGTGAGTCAGTTGCCGAGACATCATCGGGCCAGTCCCTCCGTCTCTCTTGATAAGAAGTATAATATTTTTTAAATTTATTATCACTAGTGTTGCATAAATGTTGACGCAATTTTCAGTTTAATGTTTTTTCCTGTTTAGAGCCAAAAAAGTAAATACCTTATTAAAGGTGGCTCCATCCATTTGGAAATTATGTACAATTAGACTTGTGCGACGACGACAATTTATTTTTAAGGAACGGTTTTTCCTTTAATCTTTCGTATCCAGATATGTGCCGGTTTCCATAACGAAGCCCTTAAAAAACGGCTAATCTGTAGCGTTTTTCGCTTACTTTTTGTTTCGATTTGCGCAATTACATTTAGGCAAAAAACAATCAGTGCGATAAACACTTGGTTTTGAATGGCCCATTCACTT
>NZ_KQ758730.1:0-7704 GCF_001457055.1 Priestia veravalensis
ATAAAAGTAACCAATAAACATCATTTTGAATAGCGTAATGGGATGAATGGAAGGACGTCCATTGTCTTCACAATAATAAGGAAGAAGCTTTTCTTCAATAAAGCTAAAATCAATTGTCGCTTCAATTGTACGCAAAAAGTGATTGGCAGGAACTAAATCTTCTACAGAAACCATCACTTGTTCATCTCGATGATTTTTAAGTGCACCCATCATGTTTCATCAACTCCAGTCTTTTTTTATCAGTGTTACCACTGATAAAAAAAGACAGACATAAAAAAGCTGTTGAGAACAAAGTTTCTCAACAGCCTGAAAAACGCAGCGAATATTTCGCTGCGTTTTTATTCGACAAGTCCTTTGTCGAATAGAGAAAGGGATTGCTTTCAACAGCAATCCCCTTTCTTATTTATTCTTCTTATTTTAACCACTCAGTGTGGAATACGCCTTCTTTATCAATACGTTGGTACGTATGAGCTCCAAAGTAGTCGCGTTGCGCTTGTAAAAGGTTTGCTGGCAGTGTTTCTGTACGGTAGCTGTCATAGTAAGCTAACGCGCTTGAGAAACTTGGCACTGGAATACCTTGCTTAACCGCGATTGAAATAACTTCACGAAGCGCAGATTGATATCCTTCTACGATGTCTTTGAAGTATGGGTCTAACAATAGGTTTGTTAAGTCTGCATCACGATCGTATGCTTCTTTAATTTTTTGTAGGAATTGTGCACGAATGATACAACCACCGCGGAAGATCATCGCAATATCCCCATATTGTAAATTCCAATCATACTCTTCAGACGCAGCTTTCATTTGAGCGAATCCTTGTGCGTATGAACAAATTTTACTCATATATAGCGCTTTTCGAATTGCTTCGATTAGTTCTGTTTTATCGCCTTCGTAAGAAGTTGCTTCTGGACCACTTAATACTTTACTTGCTTTTACACGCTCTTCTTTCATTGCTGAAATAAAACGAGCAAATACAGATTCTGTGATGATTGGTAGAGGCACACCTAAGTCTAATGAGCTTTGGCTTGTCCATTTACCAGTACCTTTTTGTCCTGCTGTATCTAAGATCACATCAACAAGCGGCTTGCCTGTTTCGTCGTCTTTTTTTGTAAAGATATCAGCTGTAATTTCGATAAGATAGCTATCTAGCTCTCCTTTATTCCACTCAGCAAATACCTCATGTAATTCATCTGCTTCTAAACCTAAAACGTTTTTCATAATGAAATACGCTTCAGAAATCAGTTGCATATCACCATATTCAATTCCGTTATGAACCATTTTTACATAGTGACCCGCACCATTTGGTCCGATGTATGTGCAGCAGTCATCTCCGTTTACTTTAGCAGAGATAGACTTTAAGATTGGCTCTACTAACTCGTAAGCTTCTTTTTGACCACCAGGCATGATTGAAGGACCTTTTAGCGCACCTTCTTCTCCACCTGAAACGCCTGTACCAACAAAGTTAATACCAAGCTCTTCTAATTCTTTATTTCGACGAATTGTATCTTGGAAGAATGTGTTACCACCGTCAATTAAAATATCACCTTTTTCAAGGTATGGTTTTAATGAATCAATTGTTGCATCTGTTGCTGCACCAGCTTTAACCATTAATAAAATTTTACGTGGTTTTTCAAGAGAATTAACAAACTCTTCGACACTGTATGTACCAACAAAGTTTTTACCTTCTGCCTCGGATTTTAAAAACTCTTCTGTTTTCTCCGGTGAGCGGTTGTAAACAGATACTGAATAGCCTCTGCTTTCAATGTTTAGCGCAAGGTTTTTCCCCATAACCGCTAAGCCAATAACACCAATTTGTTGCTTTGTCATGTTCTCTCTTCCCTTCGTTTTTTAATATGAATTAGTCACTTTAATCTTAACTGAACCACATAAAAACATTCAAGCTAGAATGCAGCAACCTTCATATCATCTATTATACATATTTGTATAGTACCATGGTTGTATTAAAAAAAAAACGAAAGCGCCTGCTTATGCAGACGCTTTTTAATATTAGCTTGCTTTTTTCATTGTTGCTACTTTGTAATGATTTTCAAAATAATCGTTTGTTTCATGAACAACAACCTTATATAACAACACAAGAGCAATTAAGTTTGGAATCATCATCAGCGCATTTGCCATATCTGCAAACGCCCAAACAACCGTTAAGTTTGCTACTGCTCCAAGGCCACAAGCCGCTACATAAATTGTACGATAAAGACCTGTTGCTTTCGTACCAAATAAATATTCAAAACATTTTTCTCCGTATACATACCAACCTACAATTGTTGAGAATCCGAAAAAAATAACAGAAAATGCAACAATATATTCACCAATTTGACCTAAGGACGACGCAAAGGCTGCTGAAGTTAAAGCTCCGCCATCTAAGTTGGCATTATGCGCCACACCAGAGATAGCACCTCCTGTTGGATCCCAGAAGCCTGTAATAATTAGTACTAACCCCGTCATCGTACAAACGATGATGGTGACAATGAATGTACCCGTCATCGCTACAAGGGCTTGTTTAACCGGATGATCCGACCGAGCATTTCCTGCAATTAAAGCTGCTGTTCCTAAACCGGCTTCATTTGAGAAGATTCCACGTGATACCCCACTACGAATTGCTTCAGAAACCGCGATACCAACAAATCCACTTGTTGCAGCTACTGGTGAAAATGCATATTCGAAAATCAATGCAAATGATGGAATAATTTTATCAACGTTTAAGAAAATAATTAATAATGACCCTGCAATGTATAGTAAAGCCATCATCGGTACAAAAAACCCTGCTACGGTACTAATGCGTTGAATACCACCAAAGATGATCAGAGTTGTTAAAACCGCTAATACGATTCCCGTCACAATTCCACTAATACCAAAGCTTTCATCTACAACGCTTGCAATGGTATTAGACTGAACGCTGTTTCCAATACCTAATGCTGCAAAGGCTCCAAAAAGAGCAAATGCGATAGCCAAAATTTTAAATTTCGGTCCCAGCCCTTTTTCCACATAGTACATCGGACCGCCTGAGTACTCACCTTTATCATTTTTCACACGGAATTTCATTGCTAATAATGCTTCAGCGTACTTTGTAGCCATACCCAGTAAACCTACAATCCACATCCAGAAGATTGCCCCTGGGCCACCTAACGTGATAGCCGTGGCTACACCAGCGATATTACCGTTACCAATTGTTGCAGCCAAAGCTGTCATCAAGGCTTTAAAATTACTTACATCACCTTCAGCTTTTGCATCTTCTTCTTTTTCTTTTGTAAATCCTAATTTGAACGCATACATCAACTTACGGAACTGTAAACCCCTTAATGCAAAGGTTAAAAATAAGCCTGTCCCAAATAAAAGAATTAAGCTCGGTGTTCCCCAAAGAATTCCATTGATTTTCCCTAAAATATCTAGAATGTCCATTGATGCTTCCTCCCCATCTGTTAGCGCTTACATTCTAAATAAGCTCTAATAAATGATTCCCTGATATAATTTTAACATTTTCTCAGACAAGTTTTTTTGTTAAAATCATTAAAAAGGATAGTTTGTTTTTGTCTATTTTCACAAAATGTTTTTAATCAATAGTCAAAAGATTATCAAAAGATTTATGATAAATCAATATGTAATTATTTTTATTAAAGAGGGATTTAATATGAACAAACCGATTCGAGATCCATTTAAGGAAAACTTTGACACACTTGAAGAGTTTGCAGACCGTATTAGTGAAGTTTTACAATGCCCAATTACTATTGAAGATTCGAACCACCGTCTTTTGGCATATAGTACGCATGACGAGCGGACAGATCAGGCGCGTATCGCAACGATTATCGGTCGACGCGTACCCGAGAAAGTAATTAATAACTTGTGGAAAGAAGGTATTATTCCTCAATTATTAAAAACGGATGACCCTATTCGCGTTGAAAATATCAATGAAATTGGACTAGGGAATCGTGTAGCTATTTCAATTTGGAAAAACGACGAAGTATTAGGTTTTATTTGGGCTGTAGAAGTCGATAAAACCTTAAATGAAGAAGAGTTACTTCTATTAAAAAAAGCTGCTACCGTACTTCGCAATAAATTACTTCAACTTCAAATTCGTAAATATAAGCGCGAAGAACGTTCACAAGAGTTTTTTTGGAAGCTGCTCACAGGACATATGGAGTCAAAAGAGGATATCACGCAAGCTTTTTATGATGCGCAAATTACTCCACCCACGTCTTTTTCAATTGCAGTATTTCGATTTCAGGAAGATATTATGCCAGAATCTGAACGCCAAATTTCTTATTTACTAAAAACCATGCATCGTTTGAAAATTATTCTATATACAATTGATTGCAATGATCTTATTCTGTTCCTTTCTTTGGATTCAATTTTAACTCCATTAAAAGATCAGCATGATTTTGTAACATTCTTTAAAGATACAATGAAAGAAAGGTTCTCAATTGAGCAAATTGAAGCTAGCTTTAGCAGCATGTATTCTTCTTATGATCATATCGCCAAAAGTTACAATGAAGCACTAAACGTATTGAACATTAAGAGAAAGTTCCCGAAAGAAACGGCCCACATCGCAGGCTATCAAGAATTAGGGATCTATCAATTTTTAGATGTACTGCTAGAGAAAAGAACGCAAGATCACTTTGAAAATTACTCATTAGCTAAATTAAACGAGTATGATTTGCGCCACAATAGTACCTTAGTGGAAACACTCGAAGTATTTTTAGATTCAGACAACAACATTAACGATGCTGCTAAAGTTTTAAACGTTCACATTAATACTTTAAGTTACCGTTTAAAGCGTATTTCAGAGATTGGTGATATTAACTTAAAAGATACAAACCAAAAAATTACGCTTTATTTAGATATTAAATTACAAAAATATAAAAATAACCCATCAAATTAAGTAAAAGAGCCATTCTGCATATAGGATGGCTCTTTGCTTATTGATAGACCAAAAGACCCAACCTATGTCAGAACAACTAACAAATAATCAGAAAAATCAAAATAGTAAACGCTTCCATTTGTGTGTTTTCACAAAATAATACGATTGATTTCTTTTTTCCTGACAAAGAAAAAGAAAGAAGTTTTTTATATACTGTAGCTAGAAATAAGATTTCGTCTATTTTAAGGGAGGAAACATATTATGATTATTGGTGTACCAAAAGAAATTAAAAACAACGAAAACCGTGTAGCGATTACGCCTGCAGGAGTAGCATCATTTGTTGGTACAGGTCATCGTGTCTTAGTAGAAGCAGAAGCAGGAATCGGAAGTGGATTTACGAATGAAGACTACATGAAAGCTGGAGCAGAAATTGTTGAATTAGCTGCTGACGTTTGGGCTCAAGCTGAAATGGTCATGAAAGTAAAAGAGCCTCTACCTAGCGAATATGATTATTTCCGCCCAGGTTTAATTTTATTTACTTATTTACACTTAGCTGCAGAACCTACTTTAGCACAAGCGCTTAAAGATAAAGGTGTCACGGCTATCGCATATGAAACAGTTGCAGTAAACAGAACGTTGCCATTATTAACACCAATGAGTGAAGTAGCGGGACGCATGGCTTCTCAAATCGGTGCTCAATTCTTACAAAAATCAAACGGCGGTAAAGGAATTCTATTAGCTGGCGTACCTGGAGTAAGCCGCGGAAAAGTAACAATTATTGGTGGCGGTGTTGTTGGAACAAATGCTGCTAAGTTAGCAATCGGACTTGGTGCAGATGTAACAATTATTGACCTAAGCCCTGAACGCCTTCGTCAATTAGACGACATTTTCGGAAACCAAATCAATACGCTGGTTTCAAACCCTTATAACATCGCTGATGCTGTTGCTCAAGCAGACTTATTGATTGGCGCTGTGTTAATCCCAGGTGCAAAAGCACCTAAGCTTGTAACAGAAGAAATGGTACAATCAATGAAACCAGGATCTGTTATTGTTGACGTAGCAATTGACCAAGGTGGTATTGTTGAAACAGTTGATCATATCACTACTCACGATCAACCAACGTACGAAAAGCACGGTGTAGTTCACTATGCTGTTGCAAATATGCCAGGTGCAGTACCTCGTACATCTACAATTGCTCTTACAAACGTAACTGTACCATACGCTTTACAAATTGCATCTAAAGGTGCTTATAAAGCAATTCAAGAAAACCCAGCACTTAAATTAGGTGTAAACGTAGCAAATGGCGCAATTACGTATGAAGCAGTTGCACGCGACCTAGGCTATGATTATGTACCGGTTGAAGTTGCTTTAAACAAAGAATTAACTTCTATTTAATAAATCAAGAGACTGAGACATAAGTAGTTCAGCATCTACTATACCTGAACGATTGAGAGTTCATAACTTTTAATCGTTCAGGTTTTTTGTTGACTGTGAAAACAATGTTGGAAACAGGGTGGAATGGAGCGTAGGACACTCGACTCCTGCGGGAAAGAGAGGGAAAACGGAGATCCCAAAGCGCAGCGAGGAAGCTCAGGTTCCTCCCCGCGGAAAGCGAGTGACCGTAGCGCAATGGAATGAACGTGTTGAGACAAACTAAAGAGATGGGAACAGCTAGTGTTCGTCTTTTAGAAGCAATCATTTTGTTATGTCCCAAACTCTTGTTGTTTATAACAAATTATTCAAAGAAAACATCCATCATCTCTCACCCTCCTATTCCTCCCTTTTGAATTATATATTAGTAAAATATTATTACCTCTCATTGAATAGTTATTCTTAATTCTAAAAAGTTTAATTTTGTAAATTGAATCTCTACTATAAAAGCGCTAGAATAGAAGAAAATAAATAGCTTAGATTGAAGGGAGATTTTCCATGAGTATGAATAAAGTACTAACAATTGCTGGCTCAGATACTAGTGGTGGTGCAGGTATTCAAGCCGATTTAAAAACATTTCAAGAGTTAGGTGTTTATGGCATGACCGCTCTTACTACAATTGTTACAATGGATCCAGAAAACGGCTGGTCACACAATGTTTTTCCACAAGAAACATCAACTGTTGCCAAACAGTTAGATACCATTGTAAAAGGCGTAGGTGTGCAGGCTCTTAAAACAGGCATGCTGGGCTCAGTTGAAATTATTGAGCTAGCAGCAAAAGTAATTGATGAGCACGCTCTTAAAAATGTAGTAATTGATCCTGTTATGGTGTGTAAAGGGGAAGATGAAGTATTACACCCAGAAACAGCAGTTAGTCTACGCGATGTATTAGTGCCAAGAGCAACGGTTGTTACTCCAAACTTGTTTGAAGCAGGACAACTAAGCGGCATTGGAGCTATTAAAACAATTGATGAAATGAAAGAAGCTGCGAAAAAAATCCATGAACTAGGTGCACAGTTTGTATTAGTTAAAGGCGGAAGTAAACTAAATCACGATAAGGCTGTAGACGTTCTATATGACGGCCAAACATTTGAACTGTTAGAATCTGAACTAATCCAAACGACTTTCACTCATGGGGCTGGCTGCACATACTCTGCAGCGATTACAGCACAATTAGCCAAAGGTAATGATGTAAAATCAGCTATTTATACAGCTAAAGAGTTTATTACTGAAGCAATTCGCCATTCTTTCCCATTAAACCAATACGTAGGTCCAACAAACCACAGTGCTTATCGTCGTAAAAATGTGTTAATAACAAATTGAGGCTGGGACATAAGTAATTCAGCCAATGATAAACCTGAACGATTGAGAGTTTCTCACTTTTAATCGTTCAGGTTTTTTG